>JAFUKH010000053.1 GCA_017467845.1 Lachnospiraceae bacterium
TGTAAGCTTAGAGAAAGTGCGTAGAAATTTCCAAAGTAGGGAACTGCGTGACCGTTCGTGTCGGGGCGCGTCTTCGACAAAATGAATAGGACTGTCCGTTCTATGGCAGACGCCTTTATTGGTGTCTAGCCATAGACGAACAGTCCTATTTATTTTGCTCGAAGCTCGAACAGACATGAACAAATCATAAAACGCAGTTCCCTACTTTGTGAAATTTAAGCAGTTTCGAACAGTTTACACATACAGAGACATAATTCCAAATGAGAGCCGGCACTTTTGTTAAGGAATCCGCCCTATGCAGGACAGATACGCAGAGTGTCTAACACGTGGAAAAAACACAACTCGAACGCAAAAAGCAGCTTTGGAAATTACTACGCATTTTTTCTAAGCCATGCAAACGTAGGTGAGGTATTCCCCACACAACATTCTCCCACGATTAACACTTGTGTTTTGCGACAGTCTCCATTTAGGGGAGAATAGCCCCTTTGTAATCCAATTTACTGATTTACACGATTTACCAGGTAGATGCCACCGCAAACCAGTGCGAGGGAGAGTATGAGCTCCAATCCGAAGGAGGAGCTTTCTCCAAGGAATGCGAAGGATAAAAGGACACTGAAAATCGGGTTGGTGAAGGAGTATACGGCTACTTTTCCAACCGGATTGTGCTTTAAAAGGATGCCCCATACGGAGTAGGCCACCGAAGAAATCAGTGCCATATAAATCATCAGCAGGGTAGAGGTAAAGGTCCAACCGGATAAATGACCGCCCATAAGGAGTCCGATGGCTACCATGATGATGCCACCGAAGATAAACTGATAGCCACTTAAGATTACCGGATTCTCTTTCTGGGAATAACTTTTTACAAGGGTGGAGGATAATGCATAAGCAATGGCTGCAATTAAGATGGCACCCTCACCTTTGAAGGTGAAGCCTCCGGTTAAGCCGGAAGGGTCAAAGTTGATAACGATAACACCTGCAAAGCCAAGAAGGCAACCCAGGAATTTCTGAAGAGTCAGCTTCTCATAGCGGAAAATCAGACATGCCATGATAATGGCGATGAAGGTCTGAGAACCATTGATAATGGCAGATTTTACACCGGTGGTATAGGCCAGTCCCATGTAGAAGAAAATATATTGGAGAACAGTCTGTACAAGTCCCAGCTTGCAAATCATTCCCCATGAGCCTTTCTGTGGGAACAGGGGTTTCTTTGCAATAAGACTTCCGAAGATTGCGGTAAGGATTCCCGCAAGAACAAAACGTACGCCTGCAAAGAGAATACGGGATGCTATGTCGTCAGCGGCGATGCCGAACCATTCGTAGCCGATTTTGATGGCGGGGGTAGCGCTTCCCCAAAGTAAACAGCAAAGACATGCAAGAAGACCAATGCCCATTGGTCTGGTAACAAAAGATTTTTTCTCGTTCATTTGTATTTCCTTTCAAAAATAATTCAAAGGGATTATAACATGTAGAAAAAATTTGTCCAATGAGTTATCATAAAAATAGTAATTCTTTACATTCGGGAGCGTGAAGTATGATATTAATTGACTTTTTTGATGCGGATTTAATTAATACATTGGTGCCGGTGAAAACTCTAAAGCCGGATAAGGTGTACTTTTTACTGGACAGTAAGAAGGAGCATGACAGGGAAATCAAGGCTGTGGCAGAGGCAATCTATGCCTGGGGATATGTAAAAGAAGTTTATTACTATCCGGTGAATATTTACGATATGAAGGATATTCAGGACAGGCTCGGGGAAATCCGGGAGACTGCCGGTGAGGAACAGGTATACATGGAGTTTTCCGGTGGAAGTGAACTGATGATTGCTGCGGGATTTGATGCGTGTAGGAAGCATAATGCCATTGCTACCTATGTTGATATTCCGGGAGAACGGATGATTAATATGTTGACCGGTGAAGAACTGATGAAGGTCAGTCACATTACGCTGGATGATTACTTCCGCGCTATCGGTGCCAAGAGGCTGGATGACTCCCGGGCACTTCCACGCCCGGCAGAGTATGAGCGCATCTGTAAGATGGCAGAGGCAATCTTTACAAGAATCACAGATTGGCATGCTCTGCAGGATTATTTGTCCAAACATATTTCCTATGAAGGCTGGTACAATTCCTTTAAGGTACCGGAATGCCTGGACTATAACGGCAAGAGAATCAATTCCACATTTCTTATGAGTAAGTTCAGGGATTATGGTTTTGTGGAAGAAATGGAGCAAGGTGTTTTCCGTTTTCTGGATGCAAGATATCAGCAGTATATGGTGAATTACGGTATCTGGCTGGAGATGTATATTTATATTAAGGCTTTGGATTTCTTTGATGAAGCCTATCTGGGTGTGGTAATCGACTGGAAAAGTGACAAGGCCATTGATACTCAGGACAATGAAATCGACGTGCTGGTGATGCGAAAGTCAATGCCGATTTTCATTTCCTGTAAGATGAAAAAGCCCGGCAATTATGATGTCTATGAAGTAGGATATCTGGCGTCCAGACTGGGCGGCGAAAATGCCAGAAGCATCATGGCAACCACCTATGAAATCGGCAGAGAGGACCCTTGGGGAACCGGTATCTACGGTCGTCTGAACAAGATGAACGTGGGGCTGATAGAAGTAACCAATCTGGTGAAGAAAGAGCCTAAGAAGGTTTGGGAGCGTGCGCTGAAATATATTCATTAGAAATGCATAAGATGTTAGTGCATTTTATTCATTATCCAGTGTATTTGTGCATATGTTGTTAAAAAAAGCTGAGGACAGCTATGAGAAGAATTTTACAGCAATATGAAAAAAGTACGCATAAGGAGCTCTGGCAGCTGGGACTGTTGGGGCTCTTTTTAGTGTCCATGTTCTGTTTGGGAATGGTGGGTGCAATGGCGACAAAGGGAGGAGCACTGGAAGTGACGGGGGAAGCGGTAGTGCAGGAAAGTGTGCTGACAAAAGCAGAGAATTGGGGGCTGGGCTTTGGAGACGAAGGCAGTGTACCCACCGGAATGAATACGGCGGAGGAGCTCAGAGAGTATGATGCGTATTATGTGGCAGATACTGAGGAGAAAAAGCTCTATTTGACCTTTGACTGTGGTTATGAGCTGGGCTACACTGAGGCCATTTTAGATGCTCTGAAGAATCATAATGTGAAGGCAACATTTTTTGTGGTGGGACATTATCTGGAGGAATCACCGGAGCTTGTAAAACGTATGGTGGAGGAAGGGCATACCGTAGCCAATCACTCCTATAATCATCCGGACATGACTACTTTATCAGATGAGGAACTTATAAAGGAATTGCAGGATAATGCAGATAAATTCAAGGAGCTTATCGGTGAAGAGATGATAAATTATTACAGACCACCTCAGGGAAAATATACTTTAGAGAATCTAAAGAAGATTCAGGAATTGGGCTATCATACCTTCTTCTGGAGTCTTGCTTACATGGATTGGGATGTAAAGAAGCAGCCTACTCATGATGAGGCTTTTGCCAAGCTTCTTTCCAGGGTTCACCCCGGAGCGATTGTACTGTTACATAATACCTCTAAGACCAATGGAGAGATTATGGATGAGCTTTTGACAAAATGGGAGGACATGGGCTACCACTTTGGTGAACTTTCTGAACTAGTTCCATAGTACTAGACATTGACGAAAAGGGAAAAGTATATTATTCTTAAAGTACCGAATTTTACCAAGGAGGAAGAATATGTTTGCAAGTATCGTAGGAAAGTATTTAGTAAGTAAAGAACTTATTTCACCGGCGCAGTTTGCGGATATTAAGCAGGAAATGAGTAAGGTCCGTGTTAAGCTTGGATTGATTGCTATTGCAGAAGGTCTTATGACAGAGCGTGATGCAGAGAGAGTAAATAATCTGCAGGCTGTAATGGATAAGCGTTTTGGCGACATTGCAATTGAGAGAGGTTACCTTACTACCGCACAGGTAGAGGCTCTTTTAAAGAAGCAGCAGAACTCTTACCTTGCATTTGCACAGTGCCTGGAGAATCAGCAGCTTTTAACTGTTTCCCAACTGGAAATGATTATGAAGGATTTCCAGGAAGACAATAATTTCTCTAATACTGATATTGAAGACTTAAAGAGCGATGATGTAGACAGAATTGTTCCTTTATATCTTCCTATGGAAGCTAGAGATTATGAAGAACTGGCATGTATTGCAGTGAGAACTATTGTACGTCTCATTGATAATGAAGCATATCCAAAGAAGGCTTATTTTGCAGATGAGGTAAAGGTTAACAATGTAGCCTTACAGAGCATGGATGGCAATGCACCAATGTATACCGTATTTGCCGGTCAGGGAACTGCGCTTGAACCTATGGCAAGCACCTTTGCAAAAGAGGAGTTTGGTAAGGTGGATGAAGATGCACTGGATGCGGTGGGTGAGCTTATGAACTGTATCAATGGTCTTTATGCTTCGGCACTCAGCTTCCAGAAGATTAACCTGGAGCTTTGCCCACCGGAATTTTACGCAGAAGCACAGTGTGTAAAGGGTCAGGATATGCTGGTACTTCCTATCGTAATCAAGGGTCAGGAAGTAACACTTATTTTATCAAAGAGCAAAGAACTTACGGTTAAATAGGAGGATACATATATGAAAAAGGTATTAATAGTAGATGATTCCAGAACTTCACGCAAGATGCTTCGCGAGCTTTTAGAGGAGCTTGGATATGAGGTGGCAGCAGAAGCTGTCAATGGAGAAGAAGGCTACTTAAAATACAAAGAGCTTAAGCCGGATCTTGTAACATTAGATATTACTATGCCTAAGATGGACGGAATTCAGACCCTACAGCTTATCAAGAAGGAAAATGCAGATGCAGTGGTAATCATGATTACTGCAGCAGGACAGAAGGAGAAGATGATTCAGGCCATCAAGCATGGTGCGGCAGAGTTTATCACTAAACCTTATGATAAGGAAGATGTGGAAAAAATATTAACAAATCTCGCATAAAAGCAAGGGGAGAAAAGGTTGAAGTTCCTTCAACCTACTAATTAAGGCAGTATTGCAAGCTGGCTTGCAATATGCAAAGAGAGGAAAGGGAAAAAGGACAAGGGAAATGATTTTAGAAGCAGCAAAACAGAAATTGGAGAAGTACGGACAGGAGCACGTATTAAAATATTACGATGAATTGTCTGATTCTGAGAAGGATGCACTTCTTGCCCAAATCGAGGAGACCGATATGAGTATTCTTGCAGCTTGCAAGAATAAAGAAGCGCTTGCGAAGAAGGGTGTGATTACACCTCTTGCAGCTATGGAGTTGGATGAAATCGAAGCAAATAAAGAAAGTTTTTTTAGTACCGGTCTTAAGGCAATTAAGGAAGGAAAAGTGGGGGCACTTCTTTTAGCCGGCGGTATGGGAACCAGACTTGGAAGTGATGATCCGAAGGGTATGTATAATGTGGGCATTACCAGAGAGTTATATATTTTCGAATGTCTCATCAATAATATGATGGATGTGGTAAAGCAGGCAGATACATGGATTCATTTATTCATTATGACCTCTGACAAGAACAACGAAGCAACTATTAAGTTCTTAACGGAAAAGGAATTTTTCGGATATAACAAGGAGTATGTACATTTCTTCAAGCAGGAGATGACAGCAGCTACAGATTACGAAGGTAAGATTTATCTGGAGGAAAAGGGTAAGCTTTCCACCTCACCTAACGGTAATGGTGGCTGGTTTAGCTCACTTAGAAATGCAGGCCTTTTGGATGTGGTGAAGAGTGCCGGTATCGAATGGCTGAATGTATTTGCAGTAGATAATGTATGCCAGAGAATTGCAGACCCTGTGTTTGTGGGAGCTACTATCGAGAGAAATTGCGTGGTAGGCGCTAAAGTAGTTCGTAAAAATGCACCGGATGAGAAGGTTGGTGTAATGTGCTTAGAGGATGGTAAGCCATCCATCGTTGAGTACTATGAGCTTACCGATGAACTTATGAATGCTAAGGATGCAAAGGGCGAGCCTGCATATAATTTTGGTGTAATCTTAAACTACTTATTCAAAGAGGAAGAATTAGAGAAGCTTCTGGACGGAAGCCTTCCGCTTCACATTGTGGAGAAGAAGATTCCTTATCTGAATGAAGCAGGTGAACTCATCAAGCCGGAGGAGCCTAACGGATATAAGTTTGAAAGTCTGGTTCTGGATATGATTCATCAGCTGGATACCTGTCTGCCTTTTGAAGTAGTGCGTAATAAGGAATTTGCACCAATCAAGAATAAGACCGGTATAGACTCTGTAGAGAGTGCAAGAGCACTTCTGCAGGAAAATGGTGTTATTTTGTAGTTAACATTTTGACTGATAATAGTAACAAATCGCCCTTGTGATTGTGGCACAGGGGCGATATTCTATTAACAACAAGACAAGTTACTTATATAGGAGGTCGCCATGAATATTTTAGTAACAGGTGGTGCGGGTTACATTGGTAGTCACACCGTAGTAGAGCTTCAGAACGCAGGATATGATGTAGTAGTGCTTGATAATCTTTGCAATTCCAGCGAGAAATCCTTAGAGCGCGTTGAGAAAATCACCGGTAAGAAGGTTCCTTTTTACAAGGCTGATATTTTAGACCGTGCAGCTTTAGAAGATATTTTTACCAAAGAGAAAATCGATGCAGTTATTCACTTTGCAGGCCTTAAGGCAGTAGGTGAATCTGTACAGAAGCCTTGGGAATATTATGAGAACAATATTGCAGGTACTCTCACCTTAGTAGATGTGATGAGAAAGCATGGCTGCAAGAACATCATCTTCTCCTCCAGCGCAACCGTATACGGTAATCCGGCATTTATTCCGATTACAGAGGAATGTCCTAAGGGACAGTGTACCAATCCTTACGGATGGACAAAGTCTATGCTGGAGCAGATCTTATCCGATATCCAGAAGGCAGATCCGGAGTGGAACGTAATCTTACTCAGATACTTCAATCCAATCGGTGCTCATAAGAGCGGTACCATGGGTGAGAATCCAAACGGTATTCCTAACAATCTGATGCCATATATTACTCAGGTTGCAGTTGGTAAGCTAAAAGAACTTGGTGTATTCGGTGACGATTATGATACACCGGACGGAACCGGCGTACGTGATTACATTCACGTAGTGGACCTTGCAATCGGACATGTGAAGGCAGTTAAGAAGGTGGAAGAAAACGCAGGCCTTAAGGTATATAACTTAGGAACCGGCGTTGGCTACAGTGTACTTGATATCGTAAAGAATTTCGAGGAAGCTACAGGAGTGAAGATTCCATATGTAATCAAGGATCGTCGCCCTGGTGATATTTCTACCTGCTACTCTGATGCAACTAAAGCAAAGGAAGAGCTGGGCTGGGAAGCACAGTATGGAATCAAGGAGATGTGTGCCGACTCTTGGAGATGGCAGAGTAATAATCCAAACGGATATGAGGATTAATCCTCTTCAATCACATGAATTTCTAAGTAATCAAAGTCAATGTGATCAATAAAGTTTTCAGAGCGGAAGCGGACCTTGCCCATTCTTTTGAACTGGGCGATGTTCGCTTCTAACCATATTGGCTCACTCAAATCAAAAACATAGCATACCTTACTGATGGCGTTAAAAATCTTATGAGTTCTGGTATCTGCGGAATCATCACAAATGGTTACGTCCTTAATCATTCTGTTGTCTTTAAATTCTTTGGCCCAAAGTCTAAACATTTTGTCAAAATCCTCCGATACACTTTTGGTTCATTTTAGCATATTTTTTCTCCGTTGTAGCATAAAATGTTTTAGTTATATAAAAATGCTAAAAATTCTTAAAAATCAGTGAAGAATTTGTGGCTACTATACAATTCGGGAGAGAGATGTGATATACTGAATATGCGGAAGATTCTAGAAACAAGGAGAAGATATGGAGCTTAAAGGGCAGAATGACACAATTGACAGCTGGAAAGAGGTCAATTTAATATATAACGCCGCACTTCGGCAGGTACAGACAAAGATGGAGATTCTCAATGAAGAATTTCAGCATGTACATCAGTACAATCCAATAGAACATATTAAAGCAAGGATTAAGACACCGGAAAGTATTGTTAAGAAATTGAAGCGTCATGGTGTAGAGTCCACTATTGAAAATATGGTGAATCACATTAATGATATTGCAGGAGTTCGTATTATCTGTTCATTTACATCCGATATTTATCGCGTGGCAGATATGATTCGCAATCAGAAGGACATTAAGGTGATTGCGGTGAAGGATTATATTACATATCCTAAGACCAGCGGTTACCGCAGTTATCATATGATTGTTACGGTACCGGTATATCTTTCCGACCGTATTGTGGACACCAAGGTGGAGATTCAGATTCGTACGGTAGCTATGGATTTCTGGGCGAGCTTGGAGCATAAGATTCACTATAAGTTTGAGGGAGATGCACCTCAGCATATTCGCACGGAATTGGTAGAATGTGCCCGCATGGTAGCAGATCTGGACTCCCGAATGCTTATGCTGAATGACGAAATCACTATGATTAGTTATGAACTTGAGGTTGCAAAGATAAAGGCGGAAGAGGAAAAGAGAAAAAAGAGGTTAGAAAAACAGGCACAAGAGGCCGAGGCATAATGATACCAAGGGGGAATACCTCCCCTATGAATGGCCTTGCGAGAACTACGTAGGAATTTCCAAAATCAGAATTTGCGTTCCCGTCGTGTCTCGGCACGCGTTAGACAAGCGGCGTATTTGTTGCGCATAGGGCGGATTCTGTGGAGAACTGCAAGCCAGCCTGTTCTTCTTAGATAATGTTGCTGTATTGGTAAGCTGTTCGAAAATGCTTAAATTTCACAAAGTAGCAGAATGCGTTCTATGATTAGTCACTGTCTGTCCAAGCTTCGAGCAAAATAAAGAGAACTGTTCGTCTATGTCTAGATGCGATGATTCGCATCTCTCATAGACCGGACAGTTCTTTCATTTTGTCGAAGACGTGGCCCGACAGTGACTAATCATAGAACGCAAACTGATTTTGTGAAATTCAAGTAGTTCGCAGTAGGTCTTCATAGGGGAGGTATTTCCCCTTGGTATCACTATGTTTCGGCCTCTAGGGTCTATTTTAGTCCTAAAATGAGGAGTGCCCAGACACCTCTCGGCGCCCGGGCTATTATGAAAAAATTTATCTAACGTGTTCACGTCTCTTGTATGGTATTAATATACTATATGAATATGAACAAACTATGAACAAAATGTGAATATTTAGAATAATACACAAAAAAAATCAAAGGAAAAAAGAAAAATATACAAAGTGCACAAAAGCCCCGGAAAAACCATTTGAGGAAATTTGAAAATGAGTAGATTCTTTAGAACAAAAATGGTATCATTATTGTAGGTATTTTATAGAAATCTGTAAATACAAGCGAGGAAATCTACGCGTAGAAAGTGGTAGGTGCACATGTTTGGAGGAAAATTCATGGATACAATTTTAGATAAGCTTTCACAGAAGCTTACAGCGCAGGAAATCATTAAGGCAAATTCAGAGGCAGATGCTAAGGCTCTGGAGAGAGTTCAGGGTCAGGTACAGCAGTACAATGATTGTCTGGAAGAGATGAAGAAGGTAAATGGTCAGACTAAGATGGCTCTTTCTGAAATTGAGAAAACTCTTCAGGCAGGTCTGGAGAATTTTAAGAATGCAGAGATTCCTACGGATAGTATTACCGGTCTGGTAGAGGAGAGTCTTGCACAGATTAGGGCTCTTCAGAAAGATTCCGTGGATGTGCAGAGTGCTTTGGAGGAGAAGTTTGCGAAGCAGGGTGAAGCACTGCAGGCGGTAGTGGAAGAGAGTGTTTCCAAGGTAAATACAGAGGTTACCGACTATGTACATAAAGAGTGTGTAAAGGTATATCGTAACATTCAGGCTGTACAGATAGAAGAAAATGGTAAGCAGACAGAGGAGCTTACTACACAGATTGCCAAAGTGGCAGGTAAGGCGAAGGCTGCATGGGGCGTGTCCATCGCAACATTGGTATTTTCTGTTTTGGCTACCATAGGCGTAGTGTTCGAGCTCTTGGTAATGTTCGGAATTTTAAGATTTTAAGTAAGAGAGGCAGTTTTAATGAGCAAAGAGCTTTGGAAGCCGGGGAACATGTTATATCCTTTGCCGGTGGTAATGATTAGCGTTGCGGATAAAGGAGGAAAGGCAAATATTATAACTGTAGCGTGGGCAGGAACTGTATGTACCAATCCACCTATGGTGTCTATCTCTGTCAGACCGGAAAGATACTCTTATGATATTTTAAAAGAGACAGGGGAATTCGTTATCAACCTTACTACGAGGGATCTGGCGTACGCTACTGATTATTGTGGTGTGAAGAGTGGTAGGGATGTGGACAAGTTTAAGGAGATGAAGCTGACACCCATTCCCGGAGAAAAAGTGAAGGCTCCCTTGATAAAAGAGAGCCCGGTGAATTTAGAATGCCGTGTAACACAGGTGCTCCCTCTGGGAAGTCATGATATGTTCCTTGCGGAAATAGTCGCCGTTCATGCAGATAAGCAGTATATGGATGAGAAAGGCAAGTTCCATTTGGAATATGCTCAGCCCATTGTATACTCTCACGGAAGTTATCTGGCGACCGGGGAAACTATCGGGACCTTTGGTTACTCAGTGAAGAAGAACTAAATATTATTTGTTATTCTTGGGGGAGTCGGCAAGACTTCCCCTTTTTATGATGTCTTTTCCATATTTGCCGCGGAGTGAGTCCAGGGCAGCATCCAGTTTCTCCAGCTTTTCACGATTCGGACCTTTGGCGGCAATTTCTTTTGAAGAATTCATAGAATGCTCTCTGGCATAATCAAACAGATTCATCTGTAAAGGTTCACCTTCATCGGAAAGCTTGGTGCATCTCACTCCCAGAAGTCTTACGGGAGAACCGTCCCACAGCTCAACAAAGAGCCTGCAAGCCGTCTGATAAATGATGTCGTTGGCTGAGGTGGGCGAGAAAAGAGAGGTCTGATGAGAAACCGATTTAAAGGTTGCATACTTTATCTCTGTTGTAACCATTCCTGCCAGCGATTTGTGCTTACGGAGTCTTTCACCTACGGATTCTGAGAGCTGCAGAAGTACCTTATATGCTTCTTCCGGGGAAGTGACATCTGTGGACAGAGTGGTAGAATTGCCGATTCCTTTAGCCTTCACCTGCTCTAAAATCAGTGTGGAATCGTCAATACCGTTGGCAAACTGCCAAAGGGTGGTGCCCATGCTTTTCATGTGGGATTCCAGAACCGATAAATCCGCCTGGGCCAGCTCACCGATGGTGCGGATTCCCAGCTTGTGAAGGGTTTCTGTGCTGGATTTCCCGCAGAGAAACAGGCTGGAAACGGGAAGATGCCACATTTTTTCACGGATTTCCCAGGAGTATAAGGTGTGTACCAAATTAGGCTTTTTAAAGTCGGAGGCCATCTTGGCGAGGACTTTTTTATCGGAGATGCCGACATTAACCGTAAAGCCGAATTTATCAAGGACAGAGTCCTTAATAATACGTGCACCCTCCTCCGGCGAGGAAAAATTGTCCATGATGGGAGTAAAATCCATATAACATTCATCAATACTTGCCTGTTCAATGTATGGGCAGAAGGTAGACAGATGCTCCATAAGGGCATGGCTGTAGGCACTGTAAAGCTGATGATTGGGCGGAACCATAATCAGGTGAGGACACTTTTTAAAAGCACTGACCACCGGCTCAGCTGTCTCAATGCCAAATGCCTTGGCAGGGATGGATTTGGCGGTAACAATGCCGTGTCTTGTCTGGGTATCACCGCCTACAATGGAGGGCACGGTACGTAAATCTACAGGATTACCGAGAGAAAGCTGCTCTAAGGCAGACCAGCTTAAAAAAGCAGAATTTACATCGATATGAAAGATAATGCCCATATGCTACCTCCCGGAAATTTCTTACATTTATTTTATAATACTAAGATAACCTTTACAAGGGAAACAAAAATTGTTACAATTATGTTAAATTTCAGAGACGGGCAGCTATGGGAATGCGTCTCTGCAAAATTATAACTGTAGACAAAGATTAAAGTTTGAGATAGATAAAAATTATGAGATTAACGAAGCATATAAAAAGTATCCGAGTTGCATATTTACAGGCTGTTTTGGCTGTGGCATTTATCTGGTTGTTCTTTATGGAGGGATATGTTCCCTTTGAAAACGCGGGGAACAACCTTTTTCACGTTACTGTAAACGGAGTGGAAGTGGGCAGTGTTACCAGTGAGGAAGAGGCAGAAGAGCTTTTGATTGAAGCAAGAAGAGCTGTAGCGTTCCAGAGTGATGAGCTGATTTTCATGAACGTGGAAATGAGTACTCGCGGAGAAGAAATTCTCTATGGTTCTGTGGATGACAGAGATCAGGTGTATCAGAACATGATAGAGGTTCTGGAGAAAAGTGTTCTGGAAACAAAGCATCATGCATATACTGTAAAAGTAAATGAGTATACCGTGAATCTGGCAGACGCTACCCAAGTGGAGGCGCTCCTAGAGACTGCCATTAATAAGTATGATACGACGGATGAATTCGATATATCTCTTGTGCAGGATGCGGACAGAGAGTTTAATGTGTTGCAGGCACAGGTAGTATCAAAGGCACAGGAGCAGAAGGAAGAAGAGAAGAGCGTAGAGCAGTCAACTTTCTTAGAGGCCGGTGTTGTTGCACAGATGAGCCAGATGTTTGCGGAGCAGGAGCAGGTGGAGGCTCTGGAGTTCTCTGATTTTGATTTAGGGATCAAGGACATGAGCTTCAATAAGGAAATTGAAATCGTAGAATCCTATCTGCCGCAGGATCAGATTTCAACGGTGGAAGAGGCCGTAGCAGCGCTGGTTGAGGAGCAGGAAGTGCAGCAGATTTACAAGGTTAAGAGTGGGGATACCTTATCCGAGATTTCTATTGAAGTGAATATTCCGATGGATGATATTATTGCCATGAATGATTCTCTGGAGGATGAGAATTCCACACTTCATATCGATCAGGAACTTATTATTACGGTACCCGAACCGGAACTTTCCGTAGTTCGTAGGGAAGTGAATTACTATGAAGAAGTATATAATGCAGATATTATCTATGTAGAGAATGATGATTGGTATACAACAAAGAGTGTTGTGCTGCAGGAGCCTTCTGCGGGCTTCCGTAAAGCAATTGCCGAAGAGCTTTATGTAGGTGATAATCAGACAGAGCGTAACATTTTATTGGAAGAAGTTGTAATGGAAGCAGTACCTAAGATTGTAGAGAGAGGTACGAAGATTCCTCCCACATATGTTAAACCGATTAATGGTGGACGATTGACATCCAGATTTGGTAAGAGAAATGCACCGACCAAGGGGGCAAGTACCTACCATAAGGGTGTAGACTGGGCAATTTCCAGCGGCTCCTCCGTATATGCATCCAGTGGAGGAACTGTTACTAAGGCAGGCTGGGGTAGTGGATACGGTTATGTAGTCTATATTGACCACGGCAATGGTACAGAGACACGCTACGCCCACTTAAGCAAGGTACTTGTATCTAAGGGGCAAAAGGTAAAACAGGGTGAGAGAATTGCAAAGAGTGGAAATACCGGTGTGAGTACCGGACCACATCTGCATTTTGAAATTCGAATTGATGGCACACCTGTGAACCCGCTGAATTATGTGAATTAGCGCGCAAACGCTTGTTCCGTTTACAAATTTGACTAAATGTGGTATTCTTATTAGGAATAAATACTTTATTTTGAATTTTTCGTTATGTTTTTTTGATAGATGTGAAAAGATTAGAGGGATATGCTATGGAACAATACGCAATTAAAGGCGGAAATCCATTAGTAGGAGAAGTGGAAATAGGGGGTGCAAAGAATGCTGCACTTCCTATTCTTGCTGCTTCTGTTATGACGGATGATACAGTTTATATAGATAATATGCCGGATGTCCGGGATACCAATGTACTTATTAAAGCAATGCAGGAAATCGGTGTAAGCATTGAACGCACCGGCAGACATAGCGTTAAGATTAACGCAGGACAGATTAATAACCTTGTAGTAGAGAATGAGAGTATCAAGAAAATTCGTGCAGGCTACTATTTATTAGGAGCTATGCTCGGTAAATACAAGCATGCAGAAGTAGCGCTTCCGGGCGGATGTGATATCGGATGCAGAGCTATTGATCAGCACATTAAGGGCTTTAAGGCACTTGGTGCAGAGGTAGT
Organism: Lachnospiraceae bacterium; assembly: GCA_017467845.1. Lineage (GTDB taxonomy): Bacteria > Bacillota > Clostridia > Lachnospirales > Lachnospiraceae > Acetatifactor. The sequence goes on from JAFUKH010000053.1 coordinate 14,167, forward strand.
AATTGAAAATGGACTTATCAAGACCCGCGCGGAGAGACTTGTGGGAACCCATATTTATATGGATTGCGTCAGCGTAGGTGCAACCATCAATGTGATGATGGCTGCAACTCTTGCAGAGGGTAAGACCATTATTGAAAATGCAGCCAAGGAGCCCCATGTAGTAGATGCGGCCAATTTCTTAAACAGTATGGGTGCCAATATCAAGGGTGCCGGTACGGATGTAATTCGTATTAAGGGTGTGGCAAAGCTTCATGGAACAGAATACACTGTTATTCCGGATCAGATTGAAGCAGGAACCTTTATGTTTGCGGCAGCAGTTACTAAGGGTGACGTAACCGTGAAGAATGTTATTCCGAAGCACTTAGAGTCCATCAGTGCGAAGCTGATAGAGATTGGTTGTGAAATTGAGGAATCAGATGATTGTATGCGTGTAGTGGCTTCTAAGCCATTAAAGCATACTCATGTAAAAACACTGCCTTATCCGGGCTTCCCTACCGATATGCAGCCCCAGATTACTGTGGCGCTTGCTATTGCCGGTGGAACGAGTATTGTTACGGATACGATCTTTGAGAATCGTTTCAAGTATGTGGATGAATTGATTCGTATGGGTGCCAACATCAAGGTGGAGGGTACTACTGCCATTATTGAAGGTATTAAGAGGTTTTCCGGAGCCAATCTTTTTGCACCGGATTTGCGTGCAGGTGCGGCACTTGTGCTTGCAGGACTTAGTGCGGAGGATTTCACTACGGTGGATGATATTCACTATATCGCAAGAGGCTATGAAGATTTCCACTTAAAGCTCCAGTCTTTGGGCGCGCAGATTGAACTGGTAAGCTCCGAGAGAGACTTACAGAAATTCAAACTCAAAATCAGTTGACAATAGTACAAAAGTATTGTATAGTTAACAACCGTAATATATAATAATTTTATATATAAATTCCTACTTATTCAGAGTGGTGGAGGTGCATAGGACCTGTGAAGCCACGGCAACCCCAGCGATGGAAGGTGCCAACCTGAGCAAGGCTAGTAACTTGAACAATAAGTGGATTTGATTCTCTGAAGATACAAGTCCGCTGACAAAGCGGACTTTTTTCATGTATAAGCAGAGTCATGGTTTTATATGTGATGCTTGCGTTTACGGAAAGTATTACACATAAGACTATGACGAGTAACACGAATGAGAAAAGGCTACGCCTTTTCGAATTTACTTATGCATGAGTAAACAAACACTAGGAAAAGGAGACAAAAATGGGAAGAGAAAAGTATTTATTTACCTCAGAATCAGTAACAGAAGGTCATCCTGACAAAATCTGTGATGCAGTATCAGATGCAGTATTGGATGCAATTATGGCACAGGATCCGAATGCACGTGTAGCATGTGAGACTTGTACAAATACCGGATTTGTACTTGTTATGGGTGAAATCACTACCAAGGCGAATATTGATATTACAAGTATCGTTCGTCAGACGGTAACAGAAATCGGTTATGATAGCTCTGAGAAGGGATTTGATGGTAACACCTGCGCAGTTATGGTAGCACTGGACAAGCAGTCAGCAGATATTGCAATGGGTGTAGACAAGGCTTTAGAAGCAAAAGAGAATCAGATGAGCGATGAGCAGATTGAAGCTATCGGCGCAGGCGATCAGGGTATGATGTTCGGTTTTGCAACCAACGAGACTGAGGAGTATATGCCTTATCCGATTTCGTTAGCACATAAGCTGACCCTTCAGCTTACCAAGGTTCGTAAGGATGGAACCTTATCTTACTTAAGACCGGACGGAAAGAGTCAGGTTTCTGTAGAGTACGACGAGAATGGTAAGCCACTTCGTTTAGAGGCAGTTGTATTATCTACCCAGCATGATGAGAAGGTGACTCAGGAGCAGATTCATGCGGATATTAAGAAATATGTATTCGATGAGGTTCTTCCTCAGGAGATGATTGATGAGAACACCAAGTTCTTCATTAACCCTACCGGAAGATTCGTAATCGGTGGACCAAACGGTGACTCCGGATTAACCGGACGTAAGATTATCGTAGATACCTACGGCGGATATGCTCGTCACGGCGGCGGAGCATTCTCCGGTAAGGATTGCACCAAGGTAGACCGTAGTGCAGCTTATGCAGCACGTTATGTTGCAAAGAATATTGTTGCAGCAGGTCTTGCTGAGAAGTGTGAAATCCAGCTTTCTTATGCAATCGGTGTGGCACAGCCTACCTCTGTCATGGTAGATACTTTTGGAACCGGAAAGGTTTCCGAAGAGAAATTGGTTGCTATGATTCGTGAGAACTTTGACCTTCGTCCTGCAGGAATCATCAAGATGCTTGACCTTCGCAGACCAATTTACAAGCAGACTTCAAGCTATGGTCACTTTGGACGTAATGACCTTAACCTTCCTTGGGAGCAGCTTGATAAGGTAGATACCTTAAAGAAGTATCTATAAGATGGATAAGATGAAAAAAGCCCGGCTGATGCTCATTATTTCCATGACAGTCTTTGGTACGCTGGGGCCATTTGTAAGAAATATTCCGGTATCTTCCGGAGAACTGGCACTGTACAGGGCGGTGCTTGCGGCGCTGCTGATTTTGGCATACCTGCTGGTTTCCGGACAGAAGATACCTTTTGGAAATATTAAAAAAGAGATTCCGCTTTTGCTCTTTTCCGGAGCGGCTATGGGATTTAACTGGATTTTGCTGTTTGAAGCGTATAAGTATACCACGGTATCCGTGGCTACCTTAAGCTACTATTTTGCACCGGTGATTGTTACTGCGGTGTGTCCGTTTTTGTTTAAGGAGAAGTTGACCGGAAAGCAGCTTATCTGCTTTGTCATGTCTACCGTAGGTATTGTAATGATTACCGGAATCGGTGACGTGGGCGGCGGACAGCATATTGTTGGCATACTGTTTGGCCTGGGAGCTGCGGTATTTTACGCAATGGTTATCCTGTTAAATAAGTTTATCAAAAAGGTGGAAGGCATCCACCGTACGTTTCTGCAGTTTATTGCTGCAATTATCGTACTGATTCCTTATGTGGCAACGACCGGTGGTGTGACATTGGGAACGTTAAATCCTGCCGGATGGGTGAACCTGCTGATTGTAGGTCTTGTGCATACCGGTGTGACCTACTGCCTGTATTTTTCTTCTCTGAAGGAATTGCCGGGACAGAAGGCGGCTATTTTAAGCTATATTGACCCCTTGGTAGCAGTTCTGATTTCAGTGACTATTCTGGGCGAGAGCATGAGCCTGTGGCAGCTTGTGGGAGGGATATTGATTCTGGGATTTACTCTTTGGAATGAGCTTCCTTCGAAAAATTAGTATTGACAAAATATTCATGTGGCGTTAGTATGAGTAAAAATTACTCGGAGGACGCCACATGTTTTATTTTCAGTTTAAGAAACTGAATAGGGACGACGATAGGTAGCGTTTGTATCTGTGATAGATCATAGGTACAAGCGCTCTTAGTGTTGTACCTATGTGGGAATAATAGGGAGAACCACATTGGTAAAGGATGAATAAATCTGTTTACTTATGTGGTTCTCTCTATTTTTTTACTTTTTGAAGGGTGGTGATCGTATGGGACATAGAGATGATGTCCTTATGGATAGTCGGATTTCTTGGGAATCGTTTAGAAAAAAAGAAAGGATGAAAAAGTATGAAAGCATTGAGTGGAAATATCATGAATAGAGGAATAGAAATCGAGGAACTTGAAAGCCACGTCGGAGAAATGGTGAAGGTACACGGCAGTATCTATAAGGTACGGAAGATGAAGGGGTTTTCCTTTGTGCTACTTCGCACCAAAAGAGAGGTGATGCAGTGTATTGCTGAAGAGGTATTGGAGCTGCCGGCGGAGGAAAGCACAGTAATTCTTACTGCAAAGGTAGTGGAGGAGCCGCGCAGTAAAAAGGGTTATGAACTTCATATTCAGGGAATAGAGGTGTTAAGTGAGCCTTCAGAAGCATCCCCTATAGTCATTAATCAGAAACTGGTGGACACTTCCATTGAGAACATGCTGGACTATCGCATGGTAACGCTTCGAAATCAAAAGCAACGAGCAATCTTTAAATTACAGGAAGGAATCTGTCAGGGCTTCCGCAGCTTCTTGCAGTCGCAGAATTTTACAGAAATTCATACTCCCAAGCTGGTGCAGACCGGGGCAGAGGGTGGAGCTAATATTTTTGCACTAAATTATTTCGGACAGCAGGCTTATCTGGCACAGAGCCCACAGTTTTATAAGCAGATGATGGTGGGGGTGTTTGAAAGGGTATATGAAATCGGTCCGGTATTCCGTGCAGAAAAGCATGACACTTCCAGACATCTGAATGAATACACCAGCGTGGACTTCGAGATGGGTTTTATTCGAAGCTTTGAAGAAATCATGGAGATGGAGACAGGGATGCTGAAATACACCATGAATTATTTGAAGGAGTATTATGGAGAAGAACTGGCACTTCTGAATGTAAAATTGCCTGTGATTGAAGAAATACCTGTGATAACATTCTATGAAGCGAAGGAGCTGGTTTCCAAGGAATACAACAGACCCATCACCGACATGGAGGATTTTGAGCCGGAGGAGGAGAAGCTATTATATGAGTGCATATACAAAAAGACGGGCAGTGAGTTTGTATTTGTAACCCATTATCCAAGCAGTAAAAGACCTTTCTATGCAATGGAAACGCCGGGAAATGCAGAGGTAACGGATAGCTTTGACTTGTTATTCCGTGGTCTGGAGATTACTACCGGAGGGCAACGTATTCACAGCTATGAGGAGCAGGTGGAGAAGATGCACCGCAGAGAGATGACAGTAGAGCTGTTTGAAAGCTACCTGATGATGCACAAGTACGGTATGCCACCTCACGGCGGCATGGGACTGGGATTAGAGCGTTTTACAGCAAAGCTGCTGGGATACGAGAATGTGAGATATGCCACGCTCTTTCCCAGGGATATTCATAGATTGACGCCGTAGGATTGTGCCAAAAAAGTTCAGCTATGGTGCAAGGGATATAAAGAGATAATACGAGGAAACCGAAATAATAATTGTAGTAATTTGTACAAAGGTTAGTTTTTCAGTTATGGAGGGCTCTTATGAAGATACAGAATATATCCTTTAATATGGGTGACAGGGGAATGGAGATGCAGAAGAAATCAGTATTTGGAGGAAATCTAAATACCGGGGCAGATTTCCTTGCACAAAAGAAGCAAAGAGCCAAAGAGCAGGCCATGAAAATTGTAACCGATGCATGGGCAGGTGAGCAGAAGATAGATGCAGATATGGAGCAGCGACGGCTTCGTATTCAGGAATTGAAAGAGGAAATAGGTGCCTGCAATAAGGAAATAAAGTGGTACGAGGACGAGAGGATGCGCTTACAGGATGCTTATGGTGTGGCAGAGGATAGTGAGGAGCAGAAGGATCTGGAGCTTCTTGCAAAAGAAATGGATTCTCGTATACCGGGAAAGCAGGTATCTCTTACGAAGGAGGAGCGGGAGGAAATCGCCCGAATAAAGAAAGAGGGACTGACAGAGTATCAGAGCAGATCTTTGGAACTTAAATCCCAGGCTCAGCATTATGAGATACAAAAATATAAACTGGGTAAAGAAATTGAGATAGAGAATGCCATTATCTCAGCCACACGCATTGAGCGGTTAAAGAGCAACCCTATGGGGCAGGCGCAGGAGCAGGCAGATGCGGTAATGAAGGATGCAGGTGAGGAAATTATCAGCCTGGCGTTTGAAGCCGGGGTAGAGCATGTGGATGAGAAGTTTAAGGAGCAGGTAGAGGAAGCGAAGGAGAGAGCGGAGGAAGAGGAGCTACAGGAAGAAAAGCTGGAAAGTATCAAAGAACAGAAGGAGGAAGGGCTGGAGAAGGTTTCTGAAGAGATACTGGAAACTACGGCAGAATTAACTGATATGGACACCAGACAGGCCCATGTACAAAAGGAGCTACAGGAAGTTGTGGATAAGCTGAAGCTTTTGGCAGAGGATATTAAGGGTGCAAAGGTAGATGTGGTGTTATAGGTAAAATGAGAGGACCTTGGGATTTCCCAAGGTCCTTCTTATAAAGGAAGAAGACTATTGAAGCGATAAGGGGATTGTTGTATTCTTATTGTGATAGAGATATGCTCGGTAAACATCTAGGGGAGAGGAATAAAATGAATAATATTTTAATGGGAAGTGGAGGAGTTGGCATTGGTGGCGGTGTTATGCTCAATGTCATGCGAATCATGTTTTTTGTATATGCAGGGCTGTTCATATTGAATACAGTAACGTCAGGATTAACAGCGGCATTACCGATTTTTGCAGAGCAGCTGGTAGTTGTTTTATTTTTTAGTCTTGGTGCGTTTTTCTATTGCTTGCGCATGGGAATAGCAGTTAAACATTTAATAAAACTTTAACTTTTGTTAAATGCATGTGTGGGAATGTGATGAACCCTTGGAAATCTTAGGATTTTCAAGGGTTTCCTTGATTTATGAGATTATGGAGAAATATCGTAAGTTGATGTAAATTGGTGTATTTTTCGAATAAATTGGTGTCAAAATTGGTGTCAAGAAACATTGATTTGTAAGTGAAAGCAGAGTTCTCTAAGAAATGGTGTAGATAGTGCAGTTTCTAATAATGTCCGAGATGTAAAGAAGAAGGATATCGGGAAGTATGGACATCTGTGGATTAACTTTATGGAAGAAGCATATCCAGAAAGATATAGCAGTAGTTGCATTTAGTCTCAAGTTAGTGTTCCAGAAGAAATTTTGGTTAATTTTAACCGAAATTTCTTTTGACACTCTTGAAATAGTGCAACATAAGGGGTATACTAAAAGAAATTTAGGGATAAACAAACCAAAATATCTTTTAGGAGTGTTCAATATGGAAAAAGAAATTAAGAGAGACTATTACTTGGATCAACTCATAAAACGTAAAGGTAACGGATTGATTAAAATCGTAACCGGAATAAGAAGATGCGGAAAATCATATTTGCTAAGAACCTTGTTTAAAAACCATTTGCTTGAGAGTGGAGTAGATAAAAATCATATTATAGAA
>JAFUKH010000054.1 GCA_017467845.1 Lachnospiraceae bacterium
GCTCATCTTTGGGATTATGTCTCTGTATTTGTAAGCTTAGAGAAAGTGCGTAGAAATTTCCAAAGTGGCAAATTACGTTCATGTTAATGTCGGGGCATGTCTTCGACAAAATGAATAGGACTGTGCGTACCATGGAAGACACCTATAAGGGTGTCTAACCATGGACGAACAGTCCTATTTATTTTGCTCGAAGCTTGAACAGACATTGACTAATCATAGAACGCAACTCGCCACTTTGTGAAATTTAAGCAGTTTCGAACAGTTTACAAATGCAGGGACTTAAAGCTCTAAAAAACTGGCATTTGGTTTACCCAAGGAATCCGCCCTATGCAGGACAGATACGCAGAGTGTCTAACGTGAGGAAATAACACAACTTGAACGCAAATGGCAGCTTTGGAAATTACTACGCATTTTTTCTAAGCCATGCAAACGTAGGGGAGGTATTCCCCGCACAACATTTCCCTCAATCAACACTTGCCTTTGCAACAGCCCCATTGCTATGAGAGGCATTGCGGCATGTAACCGGCCCCCACTTTAATCGTCTCTACGTTTGGACAGTAATACCAGTCTGAGTAACTGAAGTGCAGAAGAAATTACTGCTGCCACATAGGTCATAGCTGCTGCCGTAAGAACCGCTTTAGCACCTTTCAGTTCATCTCCCACCAAAAAGTTTCTCTCATCCAGAATACGCAATGCTCTGTTAGATGCATTGAATTCCACAGGCAAAGTAACCACCTGAAAGATGAGCACAAAGGAAAATAAAAATATACCGATATTCACAAGTCCTGTCATACTAAGAATAAGTCCGAGCATGATAAGCGGTATTGACAGCTGTTGACCGATATTCACCACCGGTACAATGGCATTACGCACCTTAATGGGTGCATAGCCGTTTGCATGCTGAATTGCATGACCACACTCATGGGCAGCTACACCGATAGCCGCAACAGAAGTGGAATTGCACACCGAGGAAGAAAGGCGAAGTACCTTTTCATTTGGTGAATAGTGATCGGTCAAATCTCCTCCCACCTGTTCAATTGCCACATCATAAATGCCTGCATTATGCAAAATTCGTTCTGCCACATCTCTGGCAGTGAGTCCATAAGAATTACCTACTTTACTATACTTTGCAAATGTACTTTTCACTCCCCAGGATGCCAGCAAACTAATCACCACACCGGCAAGCACTAATATATATGTTGGGTCCCAATAAAAATATCCGAATAACATCGCACACCTCCAATAATTATGCTCATAGTATATCACAACTTATTCTGAATATCCCTAAAAGTTTTATTAAGAACATAAATAAATACTCCCTACCATAAGGTAGGGAGCCTGTAGTTGCATTTATGTGACTATGTTATAAGTTTTTAAAAGCTTTGTTCAGTGCCTTAGAAATCACACCACCACCAATACATGCAGCAGGCATCTCTAAAAGTCCGTTCACACCTACAAAGCCAAGTACAAATGCCAGGGGATTTACTCCTCCGAACAGGGAAGTATTTAAGCCCTGCATATACTCTGTGTTCCAGAAGCAAAGAATCAACATACCCATGAAGAATAAGGTATTTAAAAATGCTCCCAGTAAACCACCTGCAAAATAACATACAGTCTTTGTCTTATCAATTTTCTTAACTGCATTAAAGATTACGCCGGTTAACCATCCCATTAATGCTCTGGTAGGAATACATACCATAAAAGTTAAGAAAGGATTAATGCTAAGTAAGGTTGCACCAAAAGGATCTAAACCGAAGCACTGATAAAAACTGGTCAAGCCAAATACAGTACCCAAAATAAGGCCTGCTTTCGGTCCAATAATCATTGCTCCGATAACTACCGGAATGGTAATGATAGAAATGGATAATCCTGCAGTTCTGATGTAACCGATTGACGTAAACGCCATAACAAGAATGATTGCAATGAGTACGGCCATCTGTACCATCTCAAGCGTCTTTTTGTTTTTCATATTTGTTCCTCTTTCTGCATACTGGAAGTCCACTTGCAGTACTGCCTTAATTGGTCGGTTGACATTCATGTCAACCTATTCTCCTCTTTGCTACTATTCTCTCTTTCGAAAGATATAATTACAACTACAGCTGAATCGTATCACATTGTTAAATTTTTTTCAATAAAAATAACTATAATGTAAGAAGCTTCGTTAAAATCCGATGTGCCACCTGTTCCTTGCTCATGAGTTCTAATGCCTCTTCCGATTCTCTTGTGATAAGAGTTACGATATTGGTGTCTGTTCCGAATCCTGCTCCCTCACTTCGCAAGCTATTGGCACATATCATATCACAATTCTTACTCTCAAGCTTTCTTCGGGAATTTTCCAATACATTCTCCGTTTCCATGGAAAATCCACAGATAATCTGCCCTTCTCTTTTCTTCTCGCCAAGTGCCTTCAAAATATCCTTTGTCCGCACTAGTGGAATGGACATATCTCCGTCCTTCTTTTTAATTTTATTATCCGCAGTAGTAGCCGGAGTATAATCTGCTACCGCCGCAGCTTTAATAATATAATCATACTCATCTGAAACGGTGGTAATGGTATCGTACATCTCTTTCGCAGTCTGTACGGGAATCACGTTCACATAAAGTGGCGGTTCCACATCCGTATGCGCCGCTACCACAGTCACCTCTGCACCACGATGCATTGCTGCTCTTGCCAATGCATATCCCATCTTACCACTGGAATGGTTGGTGATAAAACGAACCGGATCAATAGGTTCTCTGGTGGCTCCGGCAGAGATAAGCACCTTCTTTCCTGCCAAATCTTTTTCACAGGCAATCTCTTTCACTACTGCCTCAAAAAGTACCGATTCCTCTGGCATCCTTCCATCCCCCATATCTCCATTGGCAAGCATGCCTGTGGCCGGGGTAATGATTTCATAGCCAAAACGTTTTAGTTTCTCGATATTGTCCTGTACAATAGGGTTATGATACATATTGTGGTTCATGGCCGGCGATACAATTTTCTTACATGGACATGCCATCACCGTAGTTGTCAACATGTCATCTGCAATACCATTTGCAATCTTTCCGATTACATTTGCCGAAGCCGGTGCAATAAGTACCACATCCGCTCTTTTCGCCAGCGCCACATGCTCCACACTGTACTGAAAGTTTCTGTCAAAAGTATCCACCAGACACTTATGACCGGTCAAACTTTCAAAGGTAATTGGATTAATGAACTGTGTGGCATTCTGTGTCATAAGCACTTCCACATCGCAATGCTGTTTCAAAAGCATGCGAGCCACATTGGCCATCTTATACGCAGCAATGCTACCCGATATTGCCAGTACAACTGTTTTTCCTCTCAGCATAAGATTCTCCTTCTATATTTTATTTTAATACTCCCATAAAATACCACATATTTACTCATCGCGCAAATAATACTTTTATTTCTCATCAAAATGTGATATAAACAGAATGTTGTATTGTATCTCTTTCAAAGAGAATGATAACAAGGAGGAAAATTTCATATGAACACACAAAGCAAAACAATGCGATTAACATTGATGGGCTTGCTTACGGCGGTACTGCTTTTAATGGCGTATACCCCTCTGGGATACTTAAATGTGGGGCCCCTGGCAATTACCTTTAATGTAGTCCCTGTTGCACTGGCTGCAATCACGTTAGGCCCTGTAGGCGGAGCTGCCATGGGAGCTGTCTTCGGATTAACAAGCTTTTTGCAATGTATCGGCGTTGGCGGAACCAGCGCAATGGGTGCCATTCTTTTTGACATAAGTCCCATTCTGGCTTTTATTCAACGTTTTATTCCCAGAGTATTGGATGGATTCTTGCTGGGATATATATTCCGTCTCAGCGGTAAGGTAGCAGGTGAAAAGGCTGCCTGCATGATTACCGGCTTCTGTAGCGCATTTTTCAACACCGTACTGTTTATGTCATTCCTTGTGTTGCTCTTCGGACACACACCATACATGCAGGAACTGATGGGTGGAAAAAACATCATCGTATTTATCTGCACCTTTGTAGGTATTAACGCAGTTTTCGAAATGATAGCGTCTACCCTGCTTACCGGTGCCATCGGCTTGGCACTGCATAAGGCTCATGTACTCCCTGCATTCCGGAAGACAAAAGCCGCAGCATAACAGGAGTATAGATATGGTATTGACAATTGACATTGGTAATACTACCATCGGAATCGGTATTTTCTCAGAAAATATTCTCTGTTCGTACGAGAAAATATCTTCTACGGAAGTTTTAACCCATTCCGCTTATATAAAGAAACTAAAAAACATTTTTGAAACACAGGGCTTATCTGTGGCTTCCTTGGAAGGAAGTATTATTTCTTCCGTGGTTCCTGGGATAACGCCTATTTTTCAAAGAGCTTTAGATGAGTGGTCCGAAAAGCCTGTTCTTGTTCTGTCCCATGAAATGAAGCTTGGAATTGAAATGAAGGTGGAACGCCCGGAAAAGGTCGGCTGTGACCGCATTGCAGATGCAGTGGCGGCTGCCATGGAGTATTCCCTTCCCCTGATTACCATCGATATGGGTACAGCAACCACCATCAATGTAGTCGACGAACAACATAACTTCCGTGGTGGTATCATCATGCCCGGTGTGGGAACAGCCAATCAGGCACTGCTCGGTAAAACTGCTCAGCTTTCCGGCGGTGATATGGATATGCCGACACATACCATCGGTATCAATACCGAAGAATGTATCACCAGTGGTATGATCTACGGTAACGCCTGCGCCATTGACGGCCTGATTGCCCGTATTAATGAAGAGCTGGGAAGTGCTTGCACGGTGATTGCTACCGGCGGATATGCAAAGACTGTCATTCCATATTGTAAAACCAATATTATCTTAGATGAACATTTACTAATGAAAGGATTAAAAATTCTTTTCCATATCAATAAATAGATACGTAATACAACAAAATTCCCCTCATGTCAGCTCACTCTGACACGAGGGGTTTTCCTTAATCTTACTTATTCTCGGCAATTTCCTTCATCTGCTTCAAATCACTAATCAACTCGTGAGAATAACTCTCTGCTTCTTCATACGCCCTCCGAGCAGCAGTATAATCCTCTCTCATTAAAGCATCCAATACTTCCTTGCCATATCCATGGAACTTCTTATGCTTCTCTGCAAGAGGCGTCCACACTTCCTTGATTTCCGGAGTCTTAGGGGTCATTGCATAGTAGAAATGGCCAAATCCACACTTTTTAGCATCTAACTGAATGGGCATTACAGCACGCTCATCCACCATCCTCTTTAAATTAGCAAGCCAGTTCTGATGTGCGTCGATTGCATTCGCAATATATTTTGCAAACTCACCATATTCCAGACGGAAGAACGGATCATCGGTCATGTCGCCCATGGTCTTGGCAGCTTCGTCCAATTCCTTCTCAATCTCAACCACCGGTTTTACTGCAGCTTCTAAATTCTTACTCACATCACGTAAATCCATGGTGTCCTTCTTCAAAAGGCCACTCTGCTCCTGAATACTCACCATCTGACTTTCCACTTCTCCCATAGAACTGCTAATCTCCTCACTGACTGCCGCCAAAGAAGAAATGGAATCATTTATCATAGAAATCTTCTTCTGATTTGCATCATTTAACGCCCACACATTGGCAATCTTCTCTGTCATGGTTCCAAGTACCTCAATGGTATTGTCCACACTACGATTACTCTTATCGGAAGCATTCTGGATATTCGCTACAAACTCACCCATATTACCGGTAAGAGCCTGTGTCTGCTCTGCCAGTTTACGGATTTCCTCTGCAACAACCGCAAAGCCCTTTCCTGCTTCTCCGGCACGAGCTGCCTCAATAGATGCATTCAATGCAAGAAGGTTGGTCTGGGAAGAAATTGCGTTGATTCCGGCAATTACTTCATTCATCTGATTAATAACCTTCAAAAGCTCCTGCATATCCTTCTGCATATCTCTGGAAACATTAATTGTCTGATCAGAAAGGTTTTTAATTGTAGTCAGTTCTTCCTGGCTCTCTTCAATCTTCTTATAAACTTCATCTGTATCTTCCGCTGATTTAATAATCGTATTGGTTAGTTCTTCATGCTGCTGATTTACGCCACTTGCAGCCATTGCTGCCTCGTTTGTTGCATTGTCAATAATTGCTGTTGCCTCAGCCACATCATCAGAGATATGAAGCATATCCTTTGTATAATGCTGAAGTGCCAGATCAAGAGAACTAATCTGCATAACAGCCTTAATCTCCTTATCCATAGCTCCTTCAAAATTCTCTCTTCCCTTTATTAGGCGCTCATAAATCTCTTTAATCTGTGGATTCTTAGAATAATCGGCAGTTTTTAATTCTGCCATGAAACCGATTAATTGCGCATCTTTCTTCTTCAACATCATATTTTTATCCTGCCTTTATTCTTTTATTGCGATGCAAACCGCCCTCTCTGGTACTTTCGTCATAATTAATTTTCTCTCTTTTGCACAAGTATGTCAACATTTTTCTAACATTTTATGGAACTATTCAGAGCCATGCGAATTTCCGGAGACAGACTGGGTAAGCTTGCTTACAGAAGGCTGTTCTCGGAAATTCATATGGCGAGAAGCACTCATAAGCAAAAGGAAAGCTGCTTAGCAGCGGTTTTGCGCATGAGGGCTCTGAATAGTTACCATTTTTTACAATATAATAGGGTGCTGTTTAACAACAGCACCCTAAGGGAAATTATATTAATTTACATAAAATACTGAACACCGGATTCGAAAATCTTCATATCCTGTTCGCCATAGATATTGATTGCAACAGATGCATCTCTACGCTCTGAATGAGCCATCTTACCAAAGCATCTTCCGTCCGGAGAGGTAATACCTTCGATTGCCATGTAGGAACCATTGATATTGTATTCCTCATCCATAGAAACATTGCCGTTCATATCAGCGTACTGGGTAGCAACCTGTCCATTAGCAAAGAGCTTGTCGAGCCACTCCTTCGGAGCAACAAAACGTCCTTCACCATGGGAAGCAGGATTACAGTAGGTAGCACCTAAAGTAGCACCCTGAAGCCAAGGAGACTTGTTAGATACAACCTTGGTATATACCATCTTAGAGATATGTCTGTTAATGGTATTGAAGGTAAGGGTAGGAGAATCCTCCTTCTGACCTACGATTTCGCCGTAAGGTACAAGACCAAGCTTAATGAGAGCCTGGAAACCGTTACAGATACCAAGTGCAAGACCGTCTCTCTCATTTAATAACTTCATAACTGCTTCCTTCATCTTCTCATTCTGGAATGCAGTTGCAAAGAACTTCGCACTACCATCCGGCTCATCACCTGCGGAGAATCCACCGGGGAACATAATAATCTGAGCCTGTGCAATCGCCTTCTCGAACTCTGCAACAGAATCTCTGATGTCCTCTGCAGTAAGGTTCTTAAATACCTTAGTAATAACATTGGCACCGGCACGTTCGAAAGCCTTGGTAGAATCGTATTCACAGTTGGTACCCGGGAATACTGGAATAAATACGGTAGGTTTCGCGATCTTGTTCTTGCATACATAGATACTGTCAGCCTTGTAAATTCCGCTCTCAACCGGCTCTGTACCCTTTACAGCCTTGGTAGGGAATACCTTCTCTAATTTAGAAGTCCAAGCATCAAGTGCCTCTTCCATGGTAATGGTCTCACCACCCATGATAAATGCACTCTGTCCCTTAACGGTACCGATTACAGTATAATCTAAATCCTTATCATTAAGAGCACTTAAGTCATCGCCTTCAATTTCCGCAACAATATTACCAAGACCATTTACAAATAGGTCTTCCAGAGTAACATTTGCATCGATTGCAACACCCATCTTGTTACCAAATACCATCTTGGAAATTGCAGCTGCAACACCCTTAGAATCTACTGCATAAGCAGATACAATCTTACCTGCCTTGGTAAGCTCATGAATCTTGTTGTATAATTCCATAACGCTTTCGTACATAGGTACATCAAAGTCGTCTTTCTCGATTTCGAAGTAAACAAGCTTATTGCCTGCTTCCTTAAGTTCCGGAGTAACAATTTCTCCAGCCTTCGCAATATCTACTGCAAAGGAAACAAGTGTAGGAGGTACGTCGATATCGTTGAAGGTACCTGACATACTGTCCTTACCACCGATAGAAGGAAGACCGAATCCAATCTGTGCATCGTAAGCACCAAGAAGTGCTGCGAAAGGCTGGCTCCATCTGCTTGGATCCTCAGTCATACGACGGAAATACTCCTGGAAGGTGAAACGAATCTTATTAAAGTCACCACCGTTTGCAACAATCTTCGCCATGGATTCCACTACTGCGTAGATTGCACCATGGTATGGACTCCATGAAGAAAGATATGGGTCAAAGCCGTAACTCATCATGGTTACGGTATCGGTCTTACCCTTAAGGACAGGCAACTTAGCAACCATGGCCTGGGTCTCGGTTAACTGATACTTACCGCCATAAGGCATAAATACACTGCCTGCACCGATGGAAGCATCAAACATTTCTACAAGCCCCTTCTGAGAACATACATTAAGGTCATTTAACATGGTAAGCCATGCACCCTTTACATCTCCTGCCTGAACCTTTTCTTCTACAGCAGGAATTGCATATTTCTCAAAGTAGTTATCCTCCTTCACAGGGATATCCACCTTAACAGTGGTCTCCTGATGAGCACCATTGGTATCAAGGAATGCACGCTTTAAGTCTACAATCTTCTTGCCTCTCCAGTTAAGAACAAGTCTTGGCTCCTCTGTAACAGTAGCTACCGGAACTGCCTCTAAGTTCTCCTCGTTAGCATAACCAAGGAACTCATCTACGTCCTTTGCATCAACAACTACTGCCATTCTCTCCTGAGACTCTGAAATTGCAAGCTCGGTTCCGTCAAGACCTGCATACTTCTTAGGAACCTTATCAAGCTCTACAGTAAGACCGTCTGCAAGCTCACCGATTGCTACGGATACACCACCTGCACCGAAGTCGTTACATTTCTTAATTAACTTACTAACTTCTTCTCTTCTGAAAAGTCTCTGAATCTTACGCTCGGTAGGCGCATTACCCTTCTGAACCTCAGCACCACAGGTCTCAATAGAAGCCTCTGTGTGTACCTTGGAAGAACCGGTAGCACCACCACAACCGTCACGTCCGGTACGTCCACCTAAAAGGATGATGATATCGCCCGGATCAGATGTCTCACGAATAACGTTCTTTCTAGGAGCAGCACCCATAACGGCACCGATTTCCATTCTCTTAGCAACGTAATTCGGATGATAAATTTCTTTTACAAAACCGGTGGCAAGACCAATCTGGTTACCATAGGATGAATAACCGTTAGCTGCACCGCGCACTAACTTCTTCTGGGATAATTTACCCTTTAAGGTATCTGCTACAGGAACGGTAGGATCTGCCGCACCGGTAACACGCATTGCCTGATATACATAACCACGGCCTGAAAGCGGATCACGGATTGCACCACCAAGACAGGTAGCTGCACCACCAAAAGGCTCGATTTCGGTTGGATGATTATGAGTCTCGTTCTTAAAGAATACCAGCCACTCCTCCGTAACGGTTTCTCCGTCGTATTCCATCTCTACAGGAACAACTACAGAACATGCATTAATCTCGTCAGACTCTTCCATATCTGCAAGCTTGCCGTCTTTCTTAAGCTTTCTCATAGCCATAAGTGCTAAATCCATAAGGCAGACAAACTTATCGCTTCTACCGGCGAAAATCTCTGCTCTGGTATCTAAGTAGCTCTGATAGGTTGTCTCGATAGGAGAACGATAGTATCCTTCACCAAAAGCAACATCGGTAAGCTCGGTAGAGAAAGTGGTATGACGGCAGTGATCGGACCAATAAGTATCAAGTACTCGGATTTCGGTCATGGACGGATCTCTTAACTCATCATCATGGAAGTACTTCTGAATATGAAGGAAATCCTTAAAGGTCATAGCAAGACCTAAGGAATCATAAAGCTCACGAAGCTTATTTTCCGGCATATCCTTAAAACCTTCAAAAATAATAACATCTGCAGGCTCATCAAATACGGTTACTAATGTCTCCGGCTTCACCATATCGGTTTCTCTGGAATCTACCGGATTGATACAATAAGACTTAATCTTTGCCATCTCTTCTTCGGAAATGTCGCCGATTAACATGTAAGTTACTGCGGTACGGATAATCGGATTCTCATCCTCTTTTAAAAACTGTACACACTGTACTGCAGAATCTGCTCTCTGATCAAACTGACCGGGTAAGAATTCTACAGAGAACACATGACCGTTAGCAGGAACCTGGATAGTTTCCTCATAAAGATCATCTACAGGCGGCTCTGAAAATACAGTCTTGCAAGCCTTTGCGAAGATTTCATCAGAAATATTCTCCACATCATAGCGGATAAATTCTCTTACCTCTTCCACACAGCTTAAGCCTAAATAATTTTTCAGTTCTTCCTTCAGCTCCTTGGCCTTTACAGCATAAGGTGCTTTCTTTTCGACATAGATACGTCTTACGTTTCCCATGATTTAATGGTCCTCCAAAATATTTTAAAAACCTTTTCTTTCGTGACGTAAGGGTCACACAGCAACAATTATATAAAATATCAGCAAATCCTACAATAACAAAAATGCTGATTTTTCACCAAAAAAGCCCATTCCTTTTGGATAAAGCTGGAAAAGGCGTAAGGGATTAATCCTCTACGCCAAGACTTTTCATAATATATATTAATTCACGATCTACCATATCCGATGTAATACCGATGGTCTGTGCGGAAATTTTTAACCCCTCCAGCACAAACATAATATTCCGGGCAGCTCCGGCAGCATCTTCACAATCAAATTCTCCGTTCTCTACTCCGGCCTCAATCAATTTCTGGATAATAATCACTGCAGAATCAAACTGTTTCTTCAAAATATTATCCTTCTTAGGTAATTCGTTCTCAAAATAGAATTCATATATTGCCTGAGTCAAAGTGTTTTTCTTGCGCAAAAGTTCCTTCTTCTGCTCCTTCAAAAAAAGCATGAGAATATCAATGGCGGTTGCGTCCTCTGTAATCTTGTCCGAGAAAACATCGTCCGCCTCCTCACTTTCCAGCTTCATTACTTCTACAAAGATTTCACTGGTACTGTTAAAATAAAGATACAGACCACCTCTGCTGATATCACAGGCTTCCACGATGTCCTTCATGGTGACCTTTTTAAAGCCCTTTTCCATAAAGACACCTCTGGCAGTCTCCAATATATACTTTCTCTTCTGTACCGACTTATCTCCCATTCATCTGCCCACACTTTCAAATCAAATACTACATAATAATTGGCTGATCCCAATATTCCACGATTTCTTTCATCTTAGAAAGAATCAGATAGAAAATATTCTCCTTAACACCGTCTCTCCACAGATAAGCACGGCTCATTCCACCCTGTACATAATTGGTCAAAATACCGCAAAGTACATTCCACTCTGTGATGGTTGCCTTCTCAATCAACTTACGCTCATCCTCTGCATTCTTAATACGATGCCAGGAATAAATATAGCTATAGTTCTTATCCATAAAGGATGTCCCAGATGCTTCCTTCACAAACGCGAGAAGTGTTGAATCAAAAATAGGGAATGACAATGTATTATTGCCGTTCTCCTTTCCATCGTAATTAGTTGTCGGATCCTCTCCTGTACGCTCCATAAAATACATCATATAGCGAAGTAAAGGCAGGAGCTCCTTCTTATACTCCAGCGCCTTGTTTTTCATGTATGCAGCATCATTGTTAGAATTCATACACTCTGCCTCCTAAAGTACATATTCTCCCCAAAATAACGTATGTAATAAGTATAACATCCTTAAAGAATTTTGCAAAGAATTAATTGACAGATAACTCCTTATTTTGCGAAAAAATGTTGTTAAATCATCAAGAAGAGTCTATAATTAAACCAAACGCGGCTAAAGTCGCACAACAAAGGAGAAAAAAATATGGCTGGAAACGTTCTACCGAAGCAATCGGTGATTTATACCTCCGGACAACCTATGACCACCCTGCATCTGATTACCTCCGGCAGCGTGAAAGTGAAATACCCCGGTGGTGAGTATTTACTTGGAAAAGGAGATGTCATCGGCATCTGTGAAATCTGCTCTGAAGTACATTTTCTGTCTTATGAAGCAGTGACAGATACAGCGGTACTGACATACCCTTTTACTTCCATGCAGGTCCTTACTGATTTAGTATCTAAAAATATTGATATTGCCAAGTTTTTCCTGCAGTCTGCCCTTCGCCAGATTAATACTCTTTTAAACAACTGTGAAGTATCTTCGCATGCGTGCAACAACTTGTATGACAATCTTTTGGCAACATATAATACTTATACCCGCATTTGCGAAAAGCACCGCAAGACTCCATTGACTTTAAGCGGATTTAATGAATTGACTGCCTTTATCTCCGAGGAAGAAGCTGACCTTTGGCTTGCTTCCTACTACTTAGGCTTCCTTCAGGTATTTTCCGGTGCCGATGCCGAGAACTTTCTTAAGGAATACGGAATTGCCATCGGCTTTCTTCGCAAAGCCAGTCTGGACTTCCGCAAAACATATCAGAGTATGGAGGAACAGTTCCAATACCAGGAAACCATTCTCAGTTACTATTTTAACGAAAGAAGCGACGATTTATTCTCCAGAGTTACAACACTGTACAGTCAGGTTAATGCTGCAGGCGGCGACGAAGAGTTAACCGGTCTTTTAGGAGGTATTATTCAGACTGCTAAATCCAGTCCTGCCATGAATACCACACTGTTTGCAACCCGCGTCGAAAATTTCCGCAAGAATATGCCATCCAAGAAATTGGATGAATCTCCTGAAGAAGAGGCCACAGTTGATGATGCTTCTTATCAGCAGCTTACGGATTCTCTTGGTACAATCCTCGACTATGCTGAGGTGGATGATGATGTCTTTGCCACCTGGCGACGCCTGATTACCTCTTACAAAGCACTTTCTGATAAAAGTTCTTTGGATGATAAGGTATGTGCTCTCCGGAGAGAAATTATTCAGCAGTTCTACGCCCTTTATTCCATGGTAGCCGGAAAGGCATTGACGGATTCCAATATTCCTACGGCAGTTAAGCTGTTTCTCTATTTCGGATACATGGATGAGAATCTGGCAGGAAGTGAGAACTGTGCTTATTTAACCTCTGTTTTGTCAGGACTTGGCAATGCAAATGATAATGGTGTTTATCCCTTCTTTGATTGGTTGAAGGCTATCTACACAGGCAAAAAAGAGCCCAGCCGAAATGAATTTGATGAAGACTATAGCGACTATGTTCACAAACAGAAGGCTACCGGAAATATTACCGAAGCTGAAATGCGCAGTCTTCTTGACAATACCATGAGCAAGGTGGGCTACGAGCTCCGCAATATGTTCCAGCAGGTGAATAAGATTACCTACGGCCGTATCACCACCTTCTGCCCAATCTTTACTTCAGATAACATTATGAAAAAGCTTTCTACCAGCTACTTAAATGCTGCCAATCTGGGTCAGGCGCTTACTCAGGTAAGAGATATAGATTTCTCCCTGTTCTACCGTGAGATTCTTGCCGCAACCTTAGATCCTAATACAGTATTGAAGGAGCCGGTTCATGTAGAATGTCTCCCTGACATCATCCTGATGCCAAACGTGGGCACCAGAGGTGTTATGTGGCAGGAAATCGAGGGTAAAAAGAGAAGTACACCTTCCCGCTTTATGATTTCCATCTTCCACATGGAAGACATCAATGCTACCATGATTCGTCTGGCCGGCGAATATCGTTGGGAAATGTGTAAGCGAGTGCAGGGTGCCCGTTGGAATGATATTTCCGATAATTCCCTTACCAGTGAATATTTCGATTATATTCAGTTCTACCGTAAGAACAGTGAACTTTCTGCAGAAATGAAGGAACGTGTTCACTTAAGTCTACAGAGAGCCAAGAACAGCTTTAAAGAAATGTTTGTACGCGATTATATTTTATGGATTCTCTTTGAAAGTGCAGGCTCGCCCAGACTGAACAAGGTAGCACGAAGAATTCTCTTCACCTACTGCCCGCAGTCCAAGGATATCCGTGAAAAGCTGAAAGCCAATCCGCTATACGGAGACCTTCTGCAACGTTATGATTTAAAGAACACCCAGAAGATTCACCGTTTAGAGCAGGTTCGCCAGAAGACGCCTTCCTCTGCAAAACTGATTAACGAGGAAATCGACTTTTATAACAAATAGTTTTTTCAATTTTTTACAAAATTTCTCTTGCCAAGAAATCCGGTGTATGATATACTCTAATTCGTTGGTTGGTTAACCACTTATATAGAGGAATAGTACAGCGGTAGTGCGGCGGTCTCCAAAACCGTTAACGGGGGTTCGATTCCCTCTTCCTCTGCTAAAAAACGCCTAGAATTGGGCGTTTTTTTATTGCCCTTTTGTTTACACTTTTTATAATGCTACGTTCATACAAGATGTTGTAGTATTTCTTGCACTTTCAAGCTGTGCTTCTAATTGCGATTCATCCTTCTGGTCAAAACAATAATTGTTCAAGCTTGTTCTCTCATCCTCATGTCCTGCCAATCTACGAATCGTATCAATATTGATTCCCATATCAAATAAAGAAGAAATATAAGTTTTTCGTATCTTATGATTACTCTTATTCAATATTCCTATACTCACACAAAGCTTTTCTAAATAGGTAGTAATAGTACGTGCATTTCCTCTTTGTTTCTTCTGACTAGAAATAAATACATAACCATCATCATAATAGCCTTGGGACACATTTGTCTTCTTAATCAACATTAGCAACTTCTTTGCTTCACTATTAAGATACACTTGCCTTGTTCCAGCATCTGACTTTGTATACTCAACAATCTTATAACCATTTGGCTTAGAGACTACACTTCCATTCTCTTCCACAAACACATAGTCTTCCACTTCCATACGCTGAATCTCTATGTACTTGTCCCCAATATCACTCCATTTAATAGAAACTAATTCTCCTATACGCAGACCAAGTTGAAAGTTTAAGAGAATCATCAACGGTGTAGTACACTTAGGACGAAGATTATACCTAGTAGAGCATTCATCTGCAACTAGCTTCTGCTCTCTATTCAGGAACACCTGTGTCTCTCTATTTGGTTTCTGGCTCCTTGTAAACAGCTTCTTGTTGATTTTCACCTTTTCAAATGGATTCTCTTCCAAAATATCAATCCCATCTGTGCAAGCATAATCAAGGCATTGCCTTAAAATAATAGACATATTGTAATATTTCTTCTTTGTCATATTGTGCACTTGGATTTTTTCATGAACCCAATCATCCAAATAGGCTGTGGATAAATCCCCTAATGGAATATCTGCAATTTCGTCTTCCTTATAAAAAGCGTTCCAATCTGTGTTAATCCTCTTAATATAGGAAGCAGCATCTGTATGCTTTCTTTTACTTGTAAGCCATCTTGGATAAAGTTTTCGCAAAGTCATCGTTGCATGTTCACGCACATACTGTTCATCTTCTTTTGTAGCGTAGAACTTAATTACTTCTTTAATCAAATTCTCTTCTGTTGATTTTGCCACTAACCTCCTTCCATTCTTTTTATTTTCATCCGGTAAAGTAGTTTTCCATCTACCATCCTTATCTTGAAAGATTTTGTACTTATGTAAGGCTAATAACCTTTGTCTTTCTGCTTCTTTCATTCTATTTCGCACATCATCAAGATTAATTATGCCACTACTTATAGCATATTGCAAAGCATCTTTATCGTTAATCTTACTTATTAAAATCACCCTCCAATCACATAATAAAATTTCCTAATAATATAAAAAGGTGTTACCGCTAATAGATAACACCACAATAATCAACCTAAAACGATAGAGCCAAGAATACTCTCAGCCCTATCTCTAATTAATATATTTAATTCGTAGCACATCCTTTAATGGCTTTAATATAACCAGCAACTTCTGTTTCGTAGTTCTTTCTTAAGGTTCTAATTTTTGCATATTCGTTTTGATACTTTTTCTTTGCATCGTTTAAGTCTGCAATCACTCTATTCTGTTCATCCCTATATTTATCCGCTTCTTTAAGAATCGCATTTTTCTCCATGATAGTCTTTTCAAGTTTTCCAATCTCTTTACGCAGCTCCTTATTCTCTTCTCGAAGTGCTTTAATTTCCTCTTTTATTTTATTTTCACTTAAAAATAGCATGTATTCCTCCTTTTTTCGCATAATGCCCAGCAGATATCCACGGGCATTTAATCTAATATTTATATTTTGTCAGGCTATTTCTACCCGCTAATTCATCTAAAGAAATGCTCTTTACTATCTTTTCAATCCGATTTGTTTTGAGTGCATTGCCAAGTTGGTCTATAAAAGCATTAGGGTCTTGAACACCACTCAAATTCACATCAAAATGTATCTCGTTTACAACATTCCCAACATTCCTATTTCCAACCTTAGAGAAATCAGGTAGTTTAGTAGTAACAACATTACCCCATAACTGACTAGCATCCAAAGGTACAAGACTACCATTCAACAACTCCGCAGTCTTATCGGCATCAAATACAACTTCACCACCTTGGAATGGGAATAGTTGCATTCCCTTGGCTAGTACAGCATTGCCATCCTTGGTAAGAATGATTTCCTCACCTTCTTCACTAACAAGATGAAAGCCTTTTTGAGCGTTGTCTGTACCAGATGCGTATGCTTGGACACGATAGCCTTTACCTGAATACAAACTACCATTCTTTGCATTTGCTTGAGCTTGAGTTAAGTTGTCTTCGATAGTTCTACCATTTCTATCTACAATTTTATACTTAGTCTCTTGTTGTTGTGTCCTGCCTTTATATCTTACTTCAACAGCCTTACCACTAGTTCCTACAACTTCGTAATTATGAGAACTTGCCCAACTTCTTGCTTCGGATTCAGTAAGACCATTTGCATAAACACTTCCTGTATCCGCATCACGAACAATATAACTTCTGTCAACTGTTTGTGTTTGATTTCTATTACCTTGAGGAGTGGCATTGGTATTTGTACTAGGAGTATTAGATGAATTAGAAGTATTGCTTGCCGTTGATGCAGAACTTGTCGGAACACTACTAGATGACTGATTAGCAATTACTTGATTTAACACTGATGCAATACTCTGAGCATTACTCTGAGCCATCTTATTAAGTTCACTAATCATGGAATTAATTCCATCTTTAATACCATTCAACGCACTACAAACAGTAGTAGTACTACTAAGAATAGAAGAATTAATAGTCTTATCGCCATCAACGATATCAGTGAAATTGCCATTAATCAAAGCCATTCCATTAGCGATAGAAGTGCTTACAACATTACCATTAGAATCAATCTTTGCACCGATGAGCATATCAGAGTTTCCGATATGTTGAGCTAAAACTTCTCTAGCGGTA
>JAFUKH010000055.1 GCA_017467845.1 Lachnospiraceae bacterium
GAATAGTGTGAAGTGTATAGCCATAGTTGTAGTAGTCTACGCTATGGCTGTTATTATGTATTACACCAGTCAGAGAAACTATATGCCCGGTAAGGAATTTGGTACAGCCAAGTTGGAGACTCCGGCGAGGGTAAATAAGATTTTGATGGATAAGGATGAGAACTTCAACCGTATCTTAAGTCAGAATGTGAAGATGTCACTGGATTTCAGAAGGTTGAAGCTGAATGGAAACATTCTTATCTGTGGCGGTTCCGGTGCTGGTAAGACATTTTATGATGTAAAGCCGAATTTGATGCAGATGCCTCATAACTGTTCTTTTATCTGTACCGATCCAAAGGGAGAAATCCTAAGAAGTTGTGGTCAGATGCTTAAAAACAATGGCTACAATGTGAAGGTTATCAATCTCTTGGAGATGGATAAATCGGATTGTTATAATCCGTTTTCCTATATCCGAGAGGAAACAGATGTGGTGAAGCTGATTACAAACCTTATCAGTAATACCACACCAAAGGGTGCAACTCCTTCAGACCCATTCTGGGAAAAAGCGGAAGGGTTGTTCTTGCAGGCAATCTTTTACTATGTATGGCTGGAAGAAAAGCCTAGCAAGAGAAACTTTGAAACAGTGTTAAAGCTTCTTGGTGAGGCGGAAGTAACAGAGCAGGGCAAGCCTTCGAGACTGGATGTGCGAATGAAGTTCCTTGAAGAAAACTCTCCGATGGGAGCAAATCATCCGGCGGTAAAGCAGTACAACAAGTGTATGCGTGGTGCCGGGGATACGGTTCGTTCCATTATAATCAGTGCCAATTCAAGACTTGCGTTTTTGGAAAATAAGCAGGTATTAAGGCTGCTTTCCAAGGATGAACTGAATCTTGCAGACATTGGCATCGGTGTAAATGGGGATGGCGAGACAAAGACAGCGTTGTTCTGTGTTATTCCTGATAGTGACAAGTCCTATAACTTTATTATCGGTATGTTATATACACAGATATTTCAGGAGCTTTACTATCAGGCAGACTTTAACTGTGGTGGAAGACTTCCGATTCATGTCACATTTATGCTGGATGAATTTGCAAATGTTGCTTTGCCGGATGACTACTGTTCCTTACTTTCCACTATGCGAAGCAGGGAAATCAGTTCCATTATCATCATTCAGAACTTTGCCCAGTTAAAAGCACTGTTTAAGGATACCTGGGAGACCATTCCGGGTAACTGTGACACGTTCATATACCTTGGAGGTAATGAACAAAGCACCCATAAGTACGTGTCTGAACTTTTGGGAAAAGGCACGATTGATAAGAAATCAAGCGGAGAAACCAAAGGCAGACAGGGAAGCTCTTCAAGAAACTATGATGTACTGGGGCGTGAGATATTCACACCGGATGAAGTCAGAAAACTGGACAATAAGAAATGTATTATTTTTATCCGTGGTTTTGACCCAATTCTGGATAATAAGTATATTCCGTTTGGACATCCAATGTTTGACCAGACTGCTGATGGAAAAGGGGAGCCTTACGTGCATCAGATAGACGCAGACAGTCACCTGATTGGACCACCTTTTGAGATACTGTCACAGAAAGCCGTAGAGCATTATATGAAGCTTCAGAAGAAGGGGGAGAACATCTATATAGATACTCTTACCTATGATGAGTTTATGCTGCTTGGAGATTTGGAAATGAGCCGTAGATTTACTGAACTGGAAGAGGAAAGTGAGAAGGCAAAGCTAAATCGGATGCAGGATAATGAGCTTGAATATGTGCAGGAACAGACAGAGGCAGAAGCTAATGAGAAAAAGGACAAAAAGGATGATGCTGACTGGGAAGACAGCATTACGAACCGAATGATGCACTGGTCGTATACCGAGGAGCAGAAAGCAGTTTTAAAAAATGCTTTAGAAGCAAGAGTTCCAAAGGCAGTCATACTGTCTTTCTTTTATCCGGAAACATCGGCTGATGATATGTCAAAGGTGTGCAGACAGTATTTTGAAGAGCAATAAAAGCATGTCGGTGAAAGCCCGACTTAAACTTTCTTTCAGGGTTTATCCCGTTTGAATAGAGTAACTAAAAATGCAGAAACAAGCCGTGTATCAGTGATATGCGGCTATTTTTCTGCCCAATTTCAAGAAAAGGAGATTTTTGATTATGAAGAGAGAAAACGTAGCAACAGTAACTGACAACACAACTAACGGAGGTAGCAACATGAAGGGATTATTCAGAGGAATGAAGAAAAAGGTAGTAGCAGGTGTGGCAGGTGCAGCAATGGCTGTGAACATGCTCCCGATTCAGGTATTTGCGGCAGGTGGTGATACTTCTGCAATTACACAGCCACTTGATAACTTAAAGACTTTGGTTATCGCAATCATCGGTGCAGTAGGTGTCATCATTCTTGCAAAGAATGTAATGGAGTTTGCACAGGCTTATCAGCAGCAGGATTCTTCCACTATGAACTCTGCACTTAAGGGTATTGTGGCAGGTATCATGATGGCAGGTATCTCTACCGTATTAACATTCTTAGGCTTCTAAGATGGAGGAGAGATAAAACGTAGGAAGGAGATGTAACAAGTATGGATATTTTCAAACTTGGAGACAAAATCCTCGCTTTGCTTGAAATGGTGTTTGGTTTCTGGAATAACCAGATATCATTAGTGTTTTCCATGCTGGGACAGTCACCCGTTAATTTCAAGGGTGGCGGTCCATGGGCAATCATTGAGGGAATAGAGCCAATCTTCGTAGCGGTTGGTTCTTCCCTTGTGGTATTGTTCTTTGTCATCGGCTTTTGTTCGGAGAGTGTAGATGTAAAAGAGGAAATGCGTTTTGAGTCTATATTACGAATGCTTATCAGATTGGCACTTGCGGAATGGTTTGTGGCAAACAATGTCACGATTATGAAGGCATTTTTCAGTACCATTGGTAATTTGGTAAATGCACTGTCGGCGGGAACCACAGTACAGCTTTCCATTGACAGTACGCAGGCAGATGTTATCAAGAACCTTGGTTTTGGTGAAAGTCTTGTGATGCTGATTCTAGCTGCACTGCTGTCGATTATTGTCATTATTTGTGGCTTTTTCGTAATTTATACAGTGTATTTCAGATTCCTTAAAATTCTGATTATCGTGCCGCTTGGAGCATTGGCATTCTCAACAATGGGTGGAAACAGGGCAGTAAGCCATACGGTAGTAACTTACTGTAAGTATTTCTTATCCGTTGTATTGGAAGCAGTCACTATGGCACTTGCAATTATTGTATGTAATGCCTTTATTAGTGCAGGGCTTCCTTCATTTACGGGAAGTTATGCAGACTGGGCAAAAACGCTTATCTATCTGTGTGAAATGACATTTACCATTGCCATGACGGTAGGAAGTGTGAAGGGTGCACAGTCGCTTACAAGCAAGGCGTTAGGATTATAAGGAGGATGAACGGATGGAAAAGACGATGAAGTTACACAGCCAGTTTGGAGGAGAGTATGATGTTTCGTTGGAAATTAATACTTATCTCAATAACGGGTGTATGTATATAGGTCTTAGGACTTATGAAGAAGGGTATCCGGAGCCTTATGGGGATATTACAGT
This sequence comes from Lachnospiraceae bacterium, assembly GCA_017467845.1. Classification (GTDB taxonomy): domain Bacteria; phylum Bacillota; class Clostridia; order Lachnospirales; family Lachnospiraceae; genus Acetatifactor. The sequence goes on from JAFUKH010000055.1 coordinate 3,566, forward strand.
AAATCTTTCTGGGAAAGCACCGGATTACTGTGGATATGTAGACCTTAATAATATGCCGGAACTGGAAAAGTTTATTGCAGACAATGATTTGGGGGAATTTACGGGACTTACGAAAAGAAGTGGCTTTTGTGAATATCCCCTTTATTTGTTTAATGTGGATAAGCTGAGAGAAATGTGTCCTGATGGAATGCAGGCATATGAAGCAAGCATTGGCAAAGCAAGGGATGCAAAAGTTGTAGAGAGAGCGAGGTGAGGGAATTGGTAATCGAGATAAATAAGGACATTGACCGTTATCAGGAATCAGTGGCAATGGGACTTACTGCGAAGCAGTTATTGTTTTCAGCAGCCAGTGTGGTAGTCGGAGGCGGAATGGTGTTACTGCTTTATAAGTATATCGGACTTACCGGAGCTGCTTATGTGGCAATTCCGTGTGTGGCACCGATTGCCCTTGGCGGATTCTACTCTTTTAACGGCATGAGCTTTTATGAGTATATGGGTAAGAAGCTTCACTTTATGTTTCATAATAAGGCATTACCTTATGTGTCAACGGAGGGCGATTTAGCCATTAAGGCTTACGAGCAGTCCATGAATAACACAGGTAAGAAGAAAAAGTCCAAAAAAGGAACGGAAGTGGAAGTAACCGATACAACTAAGAATCAGGAGGAGTTTGAGGCTATGAAGAGAAAGACGAAGAATATTCTGTTAGGAATGGTTGCTGTGATTGTCGCAGCAGTAGCAGGTGTTGCCATCTTTAAGGCAACAAGATAAGTAACCAGATTTGATTGACTTCCTTTAGGGAGCAATCCGTGCGCCAGCCGGGTTGTTCCCGGTGTGGTGCGTAAATCCATAGGAAAGCGTAAAGCAGAAAGGAAGGTTGAATAAATATGGGTTTATTTGCAGACGGATTTAAGGAGCTTAAAAAAGCCAGTGAACCGCTTTATAAGGCTCCGAAGTCCATTCAGGAAACAATAGAAATCATGGCAGTTGCGGAGAACGGTATTTTTGAAGTGGCTAGAAACAGATACAGTAAATGTTATCGTTTTCAGGACATCAATTATACAACTGCAACGGAGGATGAGCAGATTGGAATTTTTGAGAGATATTGCAAGTTCTTAAATTCTTTGGACTGTAATTTCAAGATTACGGTAAATAACAAGAATAAGAATATGATTGACTTAAGAAATAACATCCTGCTTGCCTACTGCAATGATGGATATGACAATTTCCGTAAGATTTACAATGATATTATCGAGGAAAAGATTCGTGAAGGCAGACAGGGTATTGAGCAGGAGAGATACTTAACCATCACGATTGAAAGAAAGAACTTTGAAGAGGCAAAGGCACAGTTTGCCACTTTGGAGGCGACAATTCATAAAGCGTTCATTGAGCTTGGAGCAGAGATTATTCCTCTTTCCGGTGATGAGCGTATCAAGGTACTGTATGACTATTATCATCTTGGAGATGAGAACAGTTTTAATTTCAGTATCAAGGAAGCAAAGAAGGTGGGAGCCGATTTCAAGAATGATTTGTGTAACGGAATGATTAAGTTCTTCCCGGATCATTTTGAGGATGAGAGCAAGTTCTGTAGGGCACTGTTCATTAAGAAGTATCCGAGCAGTCTTTCGGACAGATTTATCAATGAAATCACATCCCTTCCGGTTCATACAATTACCAGTATTGATGTAGTACCGGTACCGAAGGACTTAACGACTAAGACCTTACAGAAAAAGTATCTTGGTATTGAATCGGATATTATTAAGCAGCAGAGAGTCCGTAATAAGAACAA
>JAFUKH010000056.1 GCA_017467845.1 Lachnospiraceae bacterium
CCTGTTGTGGCGCCACAGGAGATATATGAGAGTGGTGCATGGAAAGAATCTGTGGGATTTCGATGCTATAACAGCTGCGCAAGCATTACTGTGCGAATAAACTTCGAAGACTATTATCATGCGGATAGTAAGGGTAAGATTCTGTTAATGAAAGATGCGATTTTAAAAGCCGTAAAAAAGGTGAAGACAAAGGGAAAGTTTGATTATCAGGCGTTTGAAAAGGATTTTGAGATATTGTGGAAGAATGGTTTACAGTAGAGCAAATTGACAATGATACATACGCAATAAGCGAGTACAAGCACTGGGAAGAGCCTCATGCGTATCTGGTATGTGGCAGTAAGTCTGCTGTGTTGATTGATACTGGTTTGGGAGTGGCTGATATTGGGTGTGTTGTGCGACAATTGACCGAGCTTCCGGTGACGGTAGTGACCACTCACGTGCATTGGGACCATATCGGTGGACATGAGCATTTTGATAATAAAGCGGTGTTTCATGAAGAAAAGGATTGGCTTTCCGGTAAGTTTCCGCTGCCGCTGGCAGTAGTTAAGAGTAACTTGTTGCGAGAACCATGTGAATTTCCGAAGGATTTTGATATAGAGAACTATGGGGTTTATCAGGGAGAGCCTCTGCGAATTTTACACGATGGTGAAAGGATTCATCTGGGAAATCGGGAACTTGTAGTGATTCATACCCCGGGACATTCTCCGGGGCATATTTGCCTTTATGAACCGGCGAGGAAGTATTTATACTCCGGTGATTTGATATATAAGGGGTGTTTGGATGCGTTTTATCCCACCACTGACCCGAAGTTGTTTTATGATTCTGTAAAGAAAGTATGCCGTTTGGAAGTAAAGCGTATACTTCCCGGCCACCATGATTTGAACATTTTGCCTGATTTTGTAGGGAAGATTAAGGATGGTTTTCAGATGTTGGAGGACAAGGGACTGTTGGTGCAGGGAAGTGGCAAGTTTGATTTCAAGGAGTTTCAGATACATATTTAGACAGTATCAGCATGGGCGGAGTGTGTGACACCGTAATTTTGAAAAGGGAGTAAAAGGGATGAATTACTGTTTTGCAACAATAGAGGACATGGACTTGCTGGTTTCTCGGCGTTTACAGTTTATTGAGATTAATGAGGACTGTGAGAATTATGATTCCATAAAGGAGAACTGTTATTTATATTTCAAGAAGTCATTTGCCAATGATTCTTGTGATGTGGTTCTGGCAGAGGAAGGAGGAATGATTGTGGGTACGGGAATTGTATTCTATTATGATTCAGTACCTTCTCGTTCTAATCCCCGTGGAAAGAATGCATATGTCACCAGCTTGTATGTGGAACCGAAGTATAGGAAACGGGGGATTGCCAGGGCTATCATGACAGAGCTCACATCCAAGGCGGCGTCTCGGGGGTATGAGATTATTATGTTAAATGCATCGGATATGGGAAGACCACTTTATGAAAAGATGGGGTTTACGGAGATACATAATGGAATGATTTGGGATATGAGTAAGAGGAAAACGGAAGATTAATATTGAGGGAAAGAAAATGCAGTATTTATTTTTTATTATCGGATTGGCGGTTGTAGGATTGGGGATATATGCCAAGGTACATAGCAATCGCATGTATAAATTAGGAATAACCAAGGCAACAGTAGTGGGGCATCAGCCCGCAGTGAAGAAGATAGGGCAGACGGAGATTCCCTGTACCCAGGTGACACTGGAGATTCCTGTGGAGTTTGGCGCTGTGAATAAGACAGTGCTGGATAATAGCACCTATAATGTGGGTGACGTGGTAGATATATATTATGATTCAGAGAAGGATTACGTAGAGTTTCCGAAGAATATCTCTGAAAAGGGAAGTAAGGGACCATACGTGCTGATGGCCTTTGGTGCCATGATTAGCCTTCTGGTATTATTTGCGGAGTTGTCTAAAAGTTCTGCGGCAATCAGTGAAGGGTTCACCATGATTTTGTCCTATTTTGTAGTATTTGCATTGATTTTGGGAGGTGCTTTTCTGGCCATTATCCGTCCGATGAGAAGAAAGAAGGAAATGGTAAATTGTCGTATGGTTTCCGGCAAGCTGGTGGATTATTATAGGGATTCCCATGGTAGAAACAGAGGAGAAAGTACATATAAACCGATTTATGAGTTTTATGACAATGGGGAGACGGTTCGTATAGAAGGAGAGCAAAGCAGTAGTGGTTCCCGGAATCGTCAGATTGGCAGAGAAGTAACGATTGTAATTAATGATAAGACCGGAGAACGGTATTGTCTGGATGATATGGCAGGCATAAGAAAGGTTGCCTTTTTGTGTCTGGCATTCGGTGTTGTGGTGCTGTTCATACTCGTAAGCAAGGGATTTGACGGAAATAGCGGTGAGGAACTGAATATTGGCAGAAGTGGTTATGATTTGGAACTGAATGAAGCCGGCTATAGCATCGGGTCAATAACCATGCCTGAGGATGAGAGATATTACGAGTACTATTATATGCCTGCAAGTGAAGAGGAAACCTATGCTTATAATGTGAAGCTTTATGATTATGGAGTGGGTGTGGTGACCATTTTCCCGATGGAGTCCAATGGGAAAGGACTTAATCAGAGCTTTGCATTTTACATGGAATATGAGGATTTAAAGCCGATTATTAAAGCCGGAAAAGAATATGATTTTGAGGAATTGGCAGGAGCTACCCAGAATCCTGATACTGCCCAAGGGAAGGTGGAATACGAATATTTATATTACTATGATGGTAAGAATCGTGAAGGCTCCGGTGGGTATGGCGTGGATTCAGAGACTTTTGATACCTTAGCAGAATATATCAAGGCTGCTGTGCCGAAGAATGTGTGGAGAGCTGTTAAGGAAGAGATGAGACAGTATTATGAGTAGGGGAGATATTTATTTTTTCTCCGGTCCTTGCGGATGTGGAAAATCCACCCTGGCAAATGCATTTGCAAAGCATCTTGTGAACGAGGCCGGAAAGAAGCAAGTATATTTAATTCATGGGGACGATTTTCACGGAGGATTTGTGGAATCGGATAACAAGGAAGCGTTCTTCAAGGATGGGCAGGCATCAGACGCACTGCTTTGGGCAGATATCTTGAAGTTTAACTGGGATTGTATCTTGACCGTGGCGCGGAAGGTTTTGGAAAAGGGCTTGGATGTGGTGATTGATTACGTTATAGAGGATGAGTTGCCACTTGTGCAAGCGCTGGCAAAGGAGTTTGATGCAAAGCTTTATTATGTAGTGCTTACCGCATCCTGCGATACCATAGAGGGGCGCATCCGGCAGCGCGGCGATGTGGAGATGGTGGAAAGAGCACTATTTCTGAAGAATAAATTAGACAATTTGCCGGAGAACCAGGGGCATCTATTTGATAATACGGATAAGACGGTTGAGCAGGAAGTGGAACTGTTGGCGATGGAAATACAAAGGTATATAAGGGGTTAAATAGTAATTATGAGTGAAGAATGGTCAGCATACTACAATCTTACCAAAGACAATCCGCCCAGCAAGACAGCGGCAGTGGCTGCAGAATTATTTGGAGATAAATGTGGACAAGTGCTGGATTTAGGTTGTGGGGCAGGCGTAGACGCACTGTATTTCTTAAGTAAGGGATGGAAGGTCCTGGCAGTGGATGCAAATACGGAATATTTGGATGCAGTAAGGGAAGAAATGCCCATAGAATTGCAGCAGAAGCTGGATATATGTCAGATGACTTTTGAACAGTTACATATAGAAAAAGTGGTAGATTGCATTATTGCGAATTTTAGCTTGCCATTCTGCAATCCACGGTACTTTGATGAAATGTGGAGAGAAATCGTTCAGGGGACAAAGCCGGGCGGTATTTTCTCCGGTGTATTCTTTGGAAATCATGATGATTGGGCGAAGTCTATGCAAGAGGAGAGAACATTTCATACATCAATTGAAGTAAAAGCGTTATTGGCCGATTTCGAGATAATCAATATGAATGAAGAGGAGTGGGACGGCACTTGCTGTGGCGAGAACGGGGAGGCAATCCCGAAGCATTGGCACATTTTTCGAGTGGTTGCAAGAAAAGAGGAAAAATAGGAACTCTACCCTCCGTAGATTGTGCAAATAGCTTTAGAAAAATATAATGATGTTACCAAGAATGGTAACAGGAGGGGCATTATGTTTGAAATGGATAAAGAGCAGTTTGGAAAATTCGTATTGGAACTGAGAAAAGAGAAGGGTTTGACTCAGAAGGAGTTGGCGGATAGGCTATATGTATCGGATAAGACGGTGAGCAAGTGGGAGTGCGGCAAAGGAATGCCGGATATTTCTATGCTGGTGCCATTGGGGGAACTTCTGGGAGTGTCGGTGACGGAGCTCTTGGAGTGTAAGCGACATCAGCCGGATGCACTTTTGAATGTGGAACAGGTGGAAAGTGTTGTTCAGAAGGTACTTCATGTTTCAGAGGAAGAAGTGAAGATGCGGTACTTGCGCAAGAAAAATCGAATGATTTTCTATGTTGTAGCGTTAGCCATTGCTGGTTTGGAGATTGGCTTTGCTTACAATTTAAAGTGGAAGATGGATACCTTCTGGATGTGTGGACTGACTTTTGTTCTTCTGGCAGCAGTATTTGGAGCATGGTTTACTTTTGGCGCTAAGGAGAAGTTGCCTGCTTATTATGATGAGTACAAGGTGGACAGCTTTAGTGACGGTTTTTTCAGGATGAATATCCCGGGAGTGCATTTTAATAATCGGAACTGGCCTCATATGATTAAGGCGGGCTGGATATGGTCGGTGGCAGTACTTACTGCATGTCCGGTAGCGTGCTTTCTCTTTGATGCGTTGGTTGCAAATGGAATATTGTTGTTTTTGGGAATTGGAATGCCAATATTTATAATTAGCCTGTTTGTGCCCTTTTATGTGGCGGGGGTGAAATATAAGTAATTCAGAGCCGCGATTCGCAAAATCGGACTGTTCACATCCACGCCATTCGCAAAGGCGCTGCTGAGACAGTTTGCGTTGTGAAAACCATTCAGAGCCAGCGATTCGCAAAATCGCTGCTACGCAGCTTTCCTTTTGCTCATCATTTGGCTCTCGCCAAATAATTTCAATTTCAATGTTGGTCTTACAAGCAAGCTTGACGCCCAACGTTGAAATTAAAATTGCGTGACTCTAATTTTAATCTGATTTTAATCTTTCACACATTTTAGATTAATTTAGTGGTTGTATTATATAACCATCAGCTGAAGCAAACAAAAACTAAAATGATATAGTTAAAATCAGAAAGGGATAAAGAAAATGGATAATTTTGAAAAAGTTGAAATGTTAAGAGAGAAAGCAAATGTGTCATATGAGGATGCGAAGGCAGCAATGGAGGCATGTAATTATGATATGCTGGATGCGATGATTTATTTAGAGAAGCAGGGCAAGGTAAATGTAGGAAGCACTGCAAGTTATACCACTTCTTCCGGAACAGATACTTCTCAGGAATTTGAGCAGGCGCAGAAGAATTATGAGGATTCTTGCCAGAGAACTTCTTTCGGAGAGATGTTAAATAAGTTTGGTAAATGGTGTGGACGTATGGTTCAGAAATCGGTGGAAATTGATTTCTGTGTGACCAGAAACGAGAAAATGATTCTGAAGGTACCTGTACTTGCACTTGTGCTGGCATTGCTTATAGCATTCTGGTTCTTTGCGATTCTTTTAATCGTAGGTCTTTTCTGCGATTGTAAGTATTACTTTCAGGGAATGAATACTGCAACCATCAATCTGAATCAGATTTGTGAGAAGGCATCCGAAACTTGTGAGAATATTAAAAACGACTTTCAGAATAAATAAAGATACATATGAAGGAAATGAAGGGGTATGGCAAACCGTATTTTAATCATTGAGGATGAAGAAAAAATAGCTCGTTTTGTGGAGTTGGAGCTGAAGCATGAGGGGAACGAAGTAGAGAAAGCATTTGACGGCAGGGAGGGTCTGGAAAAGGCTCTCTCCGGCCATTTTGATTTGATTTTGCTGGATGTGATGCTGCCGGGATTAAACGGGCTGGAGGTGCTTAGGCGAATTCGTCTGGAAAAACAGGTTCCGGTTATCATGCTGACCGCCAGAGATGCGGTAATGGATAAGGTATCGGGACTGGATGCAGGCGCAGATGATTATATTACAAAGCCCTTTGCCATCGAAGAGCTTCTTGCCAGGATCCGTGTGGCGTTGAAAAAGCGTGGACCGGTGGAAGTAGCTACTCATACCTTGTCCATCAAGGGGGTAACGCTAGATGAGGACCGATATGAAGTTACGATAAACGGAGACTCCATTGAGCTGACCAACAGGGAGTTTGAGCTTCTGCGCATACTGATGAAGAATAAAAATATTGTGCTGGACAGAGAAAAGCTGATGAATGAAGTATGTGGATATGATTACATCGGAGAAACCAATATCATTGATGTGTATGTCAGATATCTAAGAACAAAAATTGATGACCGTTACGGAATCAAACTGATACATACAGTGCGTGGTGTGGGCTACGTTATTAAGGAGTAGTATGAGTGTAAACAGCAGAATGACATCTATTGCCAGAAGAATCAATATGAGCTTCTGGTTTAAGCAGGTTTGGGGAACCATTTGTCTGGATATCGTGATTGTAGCGTTAATCGGAGGAGCCTTTTTTAAGTGGCGAGTGGATCAGATTCCGGAAACCAGAGAAGTAGAACAGGTGGAATTTCAGACGGGAGAGACCTATGAGGAACTGATACTAATTATGGAGGACTCTCATGGAGAGATATATCATTATCCTATGTATCAGTTTTTGGATTATGTGTTATTGCCTTTGTATGCTCTTTTGGCAATACAGGGATTGGATTTAATCGGAGCCTTATTTGGAACAGGAGAGATTCGTAGAAAGCTAAAGCCCCTGAATGACTTGGCCATTAAAGCTGAGAAGCTTAGCTCATTGCCACTGGATTCTTCGAAGTTTGAAAGTCTGGAGCAGGCCATTGAAAGTATTTCGCCCAATTCTCCGGATGCCAAGATTTCGACAGGAGATAAAGACTTGGCAAGTATCGAGGTGGCATTGAATAACTTGATTTATCGTATGAGGGAAAGTCAGAAGCAGCAGGCAAGATTTGTGTCCGATGCGTCACATGAGCTGCGGACTCCCATTGCCGTAATTCAGGGTTATGTGAATATGCTTGACCGCTGGGGCAAGGAGGATGAAAGCATTCTAGAGGAATCTATTGAGGCTTTGAAGCACGAGTCCGACCATATGAAGGAGCTGGTGGAGCAGCTACTTTTCTTGGCAAGAGGAGAGAACGGTAAGAATACGCTGCACTATTCTACCTTTGACTTGAATGAAGTCATCCACGAGGTATGGGAAGAGTCTCTGATGATTGACGAGGAGCATCGATACGAGTTTGTAAATGATAAAGGAAGTGTCATAGATGAAGACGGAAGCATCGTGAATCCACCTGCTATGATGCGGGGCGATGTCGCCATGATAAAGCAATCTGTGCGAATCTTTGTACAGAATGCAGCCAAGTATTCCGTGAAAGGCGCAACGATCAGCTTTCGGGTGAAGGCGCAGGGAAATAGGGTATGCTACGTGGTACAGGACGAGGGAATCGGTATGCAGGGCGAGGATGTGGTACATATCTTTGAACCCTTTTATCGTTCAGATAAGGCACGAAATGGCAACACCGGTGGCTCCGGTCTGGGGCTTTCCATTGCAAAGTGGATTATAGATGCCCATGAAGGAAAAATCGAGGTGCTTTCCAGCCCGGATATTGGAACCAGATTCACGGTTTGGTTAGGAGCAGATATTTCTGAAAAATAGCCATAAAGTATTGAAAAAGATATGCAATAGGAGTACATTAGTACTATATTGCATATCTTTTTACATGGGGGACTTACAATTGAAGACATTAAATGAAAAAGCACCAATGAGCAAGGAATCCATTTATAAACTGATGCTGATACTGGTATACATCGTGGCACCGGTTTATTTAATTAAGAATCTGATTGGAGGCGTAGCCAGTGGGGCTGCCATTATCGGCGTATGCCTTGGGGTATTTGCAGTTATTGTATTTATGATGAAGAAGACGAATGCACCGGCAGAGAGAAAGCAGATGGTGGTATCTGTCAGTTTGGTGGTGTTGGTCTTTTTGATTTCGTTAAGCAGTGGTCAGTATTATAGTGATGATTATTGTTTATATATGGCGGTTATGGGCGTTTCGGGACTTTATATGGAGCCTAAGGTTACCAGAGCACAGCTTTTGATAACGCCGGTTTTGTTAATCTTTCAGTTCATTCTTCATCCTGAGAAGGTGGAGAGTACCGGGCAGTTTATTACCTGTCTGGTGGTATTTATTCTGGCAGCAGCGATAATGTACCTTCTGGTGAATCGCGGAAAAGCATTTATTCAGGTCAGTGAGGCTAGGGCAGAAGAGGCAGAAAAGCTGATGACGTCTATGAAGGATGTGGGAGAAGAATTGCAGAAAGGTATGCGGACCACCGTTGCCAGATACGAGGAGCTGGAAGAGGTTAATGCGCATTTGGTAAAAGAAACGGATGGACTTCGCAGAGGATCTCTGGGCATTTCCCAAGGAACTCAGGATGTGGTGGCTTCCTGTGACGATGTACGTGACAGAATCCATGCGACGGAGCAGCAGATTGGCTCCTTGAATGCAGAGGTCAACGGATGTGAAACTGCAATTAAGGAAAGTAGTGTCAGTCTGGAGGAAATGAGTCAGCAGATGGCCACAGTTCAGAAGGCGATGACTTCTACTAATGATGTATTTGCTACTTTGGAAGGACAGATGAGCGAGATTTTCGAAGTGTTGGAGGAGATGAACAAGATTGCATCCAGTACTACCATGCTTGCATTGAATGCATCCATTGAGGCCGCGAGAGCCGGTAAGTCCGGTGCGGGCTTTGCAGTGGTCGCATCCAAGGTACAGGATTTGGCGATTGACAGTACCGAGTGCTCTAAGAAGGTAGATGCAGTGCTTCGTTTAATGCAGGAGCAGGTAAACGAGACTACCACTCAGCTTCAGGAAAGTACACAAGCGGTGGATGGTTCGTTAGATTCCCTAAAAGAGTTACAGAATAAGTTCGGCAGCTTAACAGAGCGTTTTGATAAGCTGTATCATGATATTGATGAGCAGAACGACAATATTCAGGGCGTGGAGCAGATTTTTGGAGAACTTAAAGATAAGATTTCGGAAATGAGTGATCATTCCGAAGAAAACCGGGACGCAGTGGAATCCATTTCTGAGGCAATGGATAAGTATAAAGAGAATCTGCAGCTTGTAATTGAGGATACCAAGAGCGTAAGCCGGATTTCAGAGAATATGTTGAAAACAGCTATTGAAGGTTAAGAGGAAAGTACACTGTCCATATCCTCAGGCAATGGAGCTGTAAAGTCCATGGTTTCCCCGGTGATGGGGTGGGTGAAGACAAGGCGGTGAGAGTGTAATGCCTGGCGACTCATGTGTTCCATGTCCGGATTGTATAAATAGTCCCCGATTAGGGGGCATCCTATATGTTTCATATGTACACGTATCTGATGGGTACGGCCGGTTTCCAAATGGATGGAAAGCAGGCTGTGCCCATTTGTTGTCTGAATGGTTTTATAATGGGTGACAGCCCTGTCGCCTTTTTCAAAGTCTACTACACGCTCAATGACAGAGGCCTCTTTGCGGGCAATGGGTGCATCAATAGTGCCTTCTGCAGGCGTGGGGATACCGCGGACGATAGCAAGGTATTCTCTGTGGATGTCACGATTTGCCACTTGTCCCGAAAGGATGCCTGCACTGAGCATATGCTTGGCAATAATGGTAAGGCCTGAGGTATCTCTGTCTAAGCGGTTAACACAACGGAAGATAAAGGGCTTGCCCTGCTCTTCAAAATAATATGCCAATCCGTTTGCCAAGGAATTATAGTAATTATTCAGGGATGGGTGAATGGGCATATCCGCAGGCTTATTCACTACCAGAATATCTTCATCTTCATATACTATCTCAAAATACAGTTTTACCGGTGGAATCTTCTCCGAAGAGGCTTCCTCCTGAATGTGAATCGTCAATTCCTCTCCGGCAGATAACTTGTGGCGCACATATTCCCAGACACCATTAATAAGGATGCTCCGCTCCATCTTTTTCAGCTCCTTGATGGTCTGGGCAGAGTATCCTTTTTTCTGCAAATATTCTCCGATGGTAAGTCCCCCATCTGCTTCTGCTATTTTATAAGTTAAGATTCGCTCCATAATCTATCACCAACGTGTTTTGTTCCTTTTCGTAGATTGAGTGTCAGGAGTGTTTCACAGGCTCTATGGTTTCCTTTGAGACTCTTTGTAGGCGTCGGCACTTGGCGAGGTATTCTCGAGCCTAGTACCGTTACGCCGGAGACGAAGCGCAAGCGGGTCTTAAAGGGAACCATAGAGCCTGTGAAGCACTCCTGACACGTATGCACACAATACAGTATATCAAAAGAAACCACACTTGGGACTATTACTTTTTCAAAAAAAGAGTTATAATGTACAAGATTAATATATAAGGGGATTTTAAGTGAAGACAGGACTGATTATGGAAGGCGGAGCCATGCGTGGTCTATTTACCGCCGGAGTGATTGATGTTTTTATGGAGCAAGGGATTGAGTTTGACGGTGGAATAGGGGTTTCTGCCGGTGCCACCTTTGGTAGCAATTATAAGTCAAAACAGCCCGGACGTGTGCTCCGATACAACTTAAAATATTGCAGGGATTCTCGATATGGAACTGTGCGTTCATGGCTAAAGAGTGGGGATTTGTTCGAAACCAAGTTTTGCTATTATGATTTACCCTATGAACTGGATAAGGTAGATAGTGAAGCGTTTGATGCCAATCCCATGGAGTTCTATGTGGTGGGTACAGATGTAACCACAGGAAAAGCTGTTTATCGCAAGCTGGATAAAATCGATGACACAGCCATGGATTGGTTTCGTGCATCTGCATCCATGCCTATGGTGTCCAAGATTGTGGAGGTTGAGGGATTAAAGCTCTTGGACGGTGGCATCTCAGATTCTGTACCGGTGAAGTACTTTGAAAGCATCGGCTATGACCGCAATGTAGTGATTCTGACCCAGCCCAAAGGATATCAGAAGACAGAGAATAAGCTTCTTCCGCTGATGAAGCTTTCCCTTCGAGGTTATCCCAAGGTGTTGGAAGCCATGAAGAACAGGCACTTAGTTTATAATGAGACAAGCATATATATAGAGGAGCAGGAAAAGGCCGGGAATCTGCTGGTAATCCGCCCTAAGGAAAAGCTCCCCATCGGGCGCATGAGTCATGACCCTAAGGAACTACAGCAGGTGTACGATTTGGGCAGGGAAGCCGGACTTGCTTATGCAGAGAAAGTGAAACGTTTTTTGGAGAGATAGAGATGAGAGTATTTTTAGAGAATGATACAGTAAAAGCAGAGCTGGAAAGCTTTGGGGCAGAGATAAAATCCCTTGTGAAAAAAGAGAATAATCAGGAAGTAATGTGGAGCGGAGATGCAGCTTTTTGGGGTAAGACGGCACCGTTTTTATTCCCCTTCATCGGGAAACTGCAGGATGAGAAATTTAACCATGAAGGTGTAGCTTATCCTGCGGATAAGCATGGTTTCGGCCAGCGTGTGGAGTATGAGATTGTCTTACAAGAAGAAGACAGAGTCGTATTTCGTTTTACGGATACGGAGGAAACTTATGCCAAGTATCCCTTCCATTTTGAGCTTGATGTTGAATATGTACTTTTGGAAACGTCAGTTCGTGAGAACTGGTATGTGAAGAACACCGGGGAGAAGGATATGTACTTTTCTGTGGGAGGTCATGCAGCTTTTGCATGCCCGGGGCGTGGAACAGAAGGTCTTCGTAACGGTCAGCAGGTGAAGCTGTATGGTGCGGAGCATAAGAGCATGATTTTCAGTCTGACCTTGGATCATAAGGGCCTTGTAACCGATGAACTGCGCATCATTGATTTAAAGGATGGCTGTTTTACCATTACGAAGGAAATCTTTGAAAAGGATGCACTGATTTTCGACGGTGAGGGTATTACTGCAGCGGCACTCTGTGACGAAAATGGCGATGAATATGTGCGTGTAGAGTGTAATGCTCCTGTATGGGGCATCTGGAGTCATCCTGATGAGAAGGCCGGATATGTATGCTTGGAGCCTTGGTATGGTATTTGCGATTATGACGGATACGAGGGTAACTTAGCGGAGAGACCTTATACTCAGGTGGCAAAGCCCGGCGAGACATGGGAAGGATTTAATGTAATCTGCATTTAGAGCAATGCAGATTTGCGAAAAGCCATTCATTCGCAAAAGGAAAGTTGCGAAGCGGAGATTTTGCGGATGTGCTTTAAATGCAAATGTTCTTGACAAAGTGCACGTGCTTGCACTATGATTAGGAAAATAATTAATACTGCGATGAAGAGGATTAGTAGAGAATAGTAAGTATCCCAGAGAGAGGGCATTTGGTGCGAGCCCTTATATGAACTGTCTTGAACCTACCTTGGAGCATCATGCGAGATAAGTATGACGTACGCCGGCGTTAACGGTTTGTAAGAGAATCGGTTGCGTTGCGATCGGTTAATTAGGGTGGTACCGCCGAGTCTTCGGTCCCTTTTGGGGATGGAAACTTGGCGGTTTCTTTTGTGTAAGGAGGAAAAATTATGGCAGACAACAAGAAAATGGTGGAAGCGATTACTTCCATGGATGTGGATTTCGCGCAGTGGTACACCGACGTAGTTAAGAAGGCAGAGCTTGTGGATTACACCAGCGTGAAGGGATGTATGGTTATCAAGCCTGCAGGATATGCGATTTGGGAGCTTATTCAGAAGCAGTTAGATGCAAGATTTAAGGAGACCGGAGTAGAGAATGTATATCTTCCTATGTTTATTCCTGAGTCTCTTCTTCAGAAGGAAAAGGATCATGTAGAGGGATTTGCACCGGAAGTAGCATGGGTTACCCATGGAGGAATGCAGCCTCTCCAGGAGAGAATGTGTGTCAGACCTACTTCAGAGACATTATTCTGTGATTTTTATGCAAATGATATTCAGTCTTATAGAGACCTTCCTAAGGTATATAACCAGTGGTGTAGCGTAGTTCGTTGGGAGAAGGAGACCAGACCGTTTCTTCGTTCCAGAGAGTTCTTATGGCAGGAGGGACATACTGCTCATGCAACAGCTGAGGATGCAGAAGCAAGAACTGTACAGATGTTAAATTTATATGCAGATTTCTGCGAAGAGGTACTGGCAATCCCTGTTATTAAGGGGCAGAAGACCGAGAAGGAGAAATTCGCAGGCGCACTTGCAACCTACACCATTGAAGCATTAATGCACGATGGTAAGGCCCTTCAGTCAGGTACCAGTCACAACTTCGGTGATGGATTTGCAAAGGCATTTGGTATTCAGTATACCGATAAGGACAACACCTTAAAGCATGTTCATCAGACTTCTTGGGGTATGACCACCCGATTAATCGGTGCAATTATCATGGTTCATGGTGACAATGAAGGGCTTGTACTTCCTCCTAGGGTAGCTCCTACTCAGGTATGCATCGTTCCAATCATGCAGAAGAAGGAAGGCGTTTTAGATAAGGCTTATGAGCTGAGAGATTTACTGAAATCTAACTTCCGTGTGAAGGTAGATGATTCCGATAAGAGCCCTGGCTTTAAGTTCGCAGAGGCTGAGATGAGAGGATATCCGGTTCGTGTAGAAATCGGTCCTAAGGATATCGAGGCTGGTAAGTGCGTAATCGTACGTCGTGATACCAGAGAGAAGATTGAAGTGGCTTTAGGTGATTTAGAAGCTAAGGTTGGTGAAATCTTAGAGACCATGCAGGTAGAGATGCTTGAGAGAGCAAGAGCTCACAGAGAAGAACACACCTATGTAGCAAAGAACTTCGACGAGTTCCAGAGAACCTTCGCGGAGAAGACCGGTTTCGTAAAAGCTATGTGGTGCGGCGAACAGACCTGTGAAGACGTCATCAAAGAAAAATTGAGTGTAACCAGTAGATGTATGCCTTTTCAGCAGGAGCAGATTTCAGACACCTGCGTGTGCTGCGGACGCCCGGCGAAGAAGATGGTTTACTGGGGAAAAGCTTACTAGAAATCAAGACAAAACAAGCGCCGGCGTAAGCCGGCATTTGTTTTATGAGTGAGAGTATCTATACGAAATGAATACATTGGGAGATACTTAAAAGATGAGTTATGTAAACTGCATCAGCGAGGAAAGTATCTTCGTAAGACAATTAAAGCGTGAGATACCAGATTTTTCAAGAATCAGTATCCTACAGAAAATTATTTATGCCGAGACACTTTCTGAGCACAAAAGATGGAAAATGAGTTTACATAATGTTGACTTTAGTATCTGGGTAGTGAGAGAATGTGTATAGATACTTCCTATAATGGAAGTTGTTGGGGGCTAGAAGGCGACAGATAAATTGTATGGCTTGATTCAGTTGATAAACTTGAAGTTGTAGAGGTGACTAGCTATTAAAAGTCAAGGGATTTTACTAAAAAAGATGCTTCCTAAAAAAGGGTAACCTTAATAAACCTTTCAACAGATGTGTTTGAAAGATTGGATTTATATATTACTAATTGCCACTACTCAATTAGCGGA
>JAFUKH010000057.1 GCA_017467845.1 Lachnospiraceae bacterium
AGGATTCCGACCATGTATTCACGTAAATATAAACGTCGAAGCGTTAACTAGCTAATTACCAGTGAAGACGAAAAACTGTGGTCTGAGTCACCTCCGAACAGTCAAAGCTGTAATAGTATAGAAACAAATCCACAGTGCTTACTTATTATAATGGAGTATTCAAAATTTCCCAAGAATTGGGAGAAGGGAGAATAATCCAACTCCTCATTAGAGGATAATTGGATTATACGTATAGTATGAAAATACTTGTGATTGGTGGTACCAGATTTTTCGGGATACATATGGTGAATGAACTTCTGGCAATGGGCTATGATGTTACCATTGCAACCAGAGGAAGAGCAGAAGACTGCTTTGGTGATAAGGTAAAACGTGTTAAACTTGAGAGAACCAGTGAAGAGAGCATGCGTAGTGCTTTGCAAGGGCAACATTATGATGTGGTGATTGACAAGCTGGCATATTGCTCCAATGATGTAAAGTATGTAATGGAAGCCGTTTCCTGTGATAAGTACATATGTATGTCAACCACTTCTGTGTATGAACCAAAGCATATGGATACGCAGGAATGTGAGTTTGATGCACTTGGTAAAGAACTGATATGGTGTGACAGAAAGGCCTTTCCCTATGCAGAGATAAAGCGGCAGGCGGAGTGTGCACTGTGGCAGAAATATGGAGATAGAGATTTTATCGCAGTAAGATATCCATTCGTGATTGGAAAGGATGATTATACTAAGAGACTTCAGTTCTATGTGGAGCATGTGGTGAATTCTATGCCCATGTATATTGATAACCCGGATGCACAGATGGGATTTATCCGCTCAGACGAGGCAGGAAAGTTCCTTGCATTTTTAGCGGATAAAGATTTTAATGGTGCAATCAATGGCAGTTCTGCCGGAACAATTTCTATGAGAGAAGTTGTTGAATATGTAGAGTCTAAGACCGGAAAGAAAGCTGTTTTAAGTGAAGATGGTGACAAGGCTCCTTATAACAGTGAACTAGAGTATAGTATTAATACAGAGCAGGCGGCAGGGTTGGGATACCAGTTTTCGGATTTGAAGGGCTGGATATATGAGTTGTTGGATTATTATATTTCCTGTGCGGAAGAAATATAGTGATTTATTGCGAAAAGATAGGATAACGTATGGAACGAACTGAAATAGTGACATTGACAAGTATGTGCATGATATCGGATGATAATGGCAATGTCCTTGTTCTGAACAAGGTGAATAACAGCTATACAGGAATCACATTTCCGGGTGGGCATGTGGAGAAGGGGGAGCCCTTCACAAGTGCTATCATCCGGGAAGTATATGAGGAAACTGGACTACATATCAAGCACCCGATTTTATGTGGCATCTATAATTGGATGTATGAAGATGGAAGCAGATATATTGTGATGATTTATAAGACTTCTGAATTCACCGGAGAATTGAAATCCTCTGAGGAAGGGGAGGTATTCTGGATTCCACTTAGCGAATTTGGGCATATGAATCTTGCAGAGGGGATGTCAGAAGTCTTGGAGATTTGTCAAGAGGATGAATTCGCAGAAGTGTTTATGTATCAGGAGAAAGGACAGTGGATTGAGATGCTGTTGTAGATTAGGGAGGAAAGATGAATAAGGATCCATTTGAGACATATTTAAAAGAGTCCGAGCCGGAGAAGCGTGAGAAGGGTTACGCGTGGCAGACAGCGATTGGTTTACAGGCGGTTGATGGACTTGAGACCTCAGAATATCTGATACAAACGGCAAAAAGGAATATAGAAGGGGAGATTTCCTTCGAAAAGGCAAATGAATTAATTAACAGTTATTATGAGGAACATCCTAAGAATTCCGATGAAGAGAGAACGGAAGAGGCGGACAAAGTATCTGCACGTATAGCGCAGATTCTTTCAGAAAAATCTTTTAGCTTTACACCGGTGCAGTATCTATCCATTCATCAGAGATTATTTGAGGGTATTTACCCCCATGCAGGAAAGATGCGTGATTATAATGTAACAAAGAAAGAGTGGGTTTTGGATGGGGATACCGTATTGTATGGTGGTGCGACAGAGCTTAAGGCTACTTTAGAATATGATTTTAACAAAGAAAAAGAGTTTTGTTATAAAGGTCTGACTATGGATGAGATTATAAGGCATCTGGCTTTGTTTGTTGCAAGATTGTGGCAGATTCACATATTTGCAGAAGGAAATACTAGGACTACCGCAGTGTTTTTCATAAAATATCTTCGTACACTTGGGTTTGACGCACAGAATGATATTTTTGCGGAACACGCATGGTATTTTAGAAATGCACTTGTTCGTGCTAATTATAATAATTTTAAAAAAGGAGTTCATGAGACGACAAATTATCTGGAATTGTTTTTAAGGAATATGCTTTTGGATGAGTGTAATGAACTGCACAATAGAGAAATGCACATCAGTGGTACATTTGAGGATTGAAATGATATAAGTGGAGGAAGAACAAATGAAAGAAATCAATAATTACGACGCAAGCAAGTATGATACCGAGGCGTACAAGAAGTTAGAAGAAGGAATCTATATGACAATGGACGAAGACGATGAGGAGCTTTATGTGACATCCTTATCCTTTGTACAGGAGCCGGAGCTTGGAGAAGGAGAAAATGCAGCGGATATTTCTCAGTACCCATTAGAGGATATCCTGGACAAGTTCTATTGTCATATTTCAGATTTTTATGAGGACTTAAACGGTGAGGATTCAAAGGTGTGCTACCAGGAGTTCGGCAGCCCGGATTTACAGGATGTGCAGAATCTGCGCTCTATTATCGGAAAGCATGTGTACAATAGGGAAGAGGGCGAGATTGTAAAATTGATCATTGAGTAGGTGGAATGGAACAAGTAATTGCGTTCTTTACTGTTTTATAGTAAAATATTACTAGGTATAGCTGGAAAGGAGGCAGAAAATGGTTAATCTGTATATGTATGTTTTAACACTGATTTCCAATATTTTTGCCGGACTTTTAGCCTTTCGAAGTAATCATGTGAACCGCTATAAGAATAATTTTTACATGTTGAGTATAACATTTAATACTTTGATTCTTGCATCGGAGCTTCTCAGCGAGTTTGCGGAGATGTATGATTGGCGTATGGTGAACATACTTACCAATGTGGTGACGTATATGCTTTGTCCTTCGGTGACGTATTGTCTTTTTATGATGAATGCCAAGAAGTGGGGATTAAAAGAGAAACTAATGATGATTCCGGGAATTATCGTTGCCATAGGAACACTTACAACTCAGTGGACAGGCTTTGTTTTTTATGTGGATGAGAACAATGTGTATACCAGAGGTTCTCTATTCACTTGGACATTGGTGATAAGCGGTGCATATTTTTTCTGTGTAGTATTTACTTCCTACAGAGAGTATAGGGATGCAGATTTGCAGGAAAAGCTTTATTTATTAGGAATTTTTCTGGTGGCTGCTGCAGGTGTAATCATTCAGATTGCGGATACTACTATCAGATCCATGTGGCCTACGGTAGCAATTACGCTCCTTCTATACTACGTGTTTACATTGGAAATGAGTGCAAAATATGACTTTTTGACCGGTGTACGTAATCGTAATGCTTATGACCAAAAGCGAGAAAAATTGCATAACAATCGTTCTTATGGTCTTGTGGTTTTTGATATTAATGGTCTGAAAACAATTAATGACCAGCTTGGTCATCAGCAAGGTGACCAATTGATATCGGAATCCGCCAGAATTTTGGTTGATACTTTCTGGGGATATGGTAAAATCTATCGTATCGGTGGTGATGAGTTTGCACTTGTGTTTGAAAAGTGTGATAGGGAGACTATTGATACTCGAATCGGTGTGATGGAGTCAAGAATTGCAAAGGAGAATCAAAATAGAACGGATTGGAAGATATCCATTTCTTATGGAGTAGAGATACACAAGTCTGATGATGAAAAGACTTATGAAGAAGTATTTGAGAATGCGGACAATAAGATGTATGAAATGAAGCAAAATTATTATAAAGAAAAAGCAGGTAAATAGCCTGCTTTTTTCTGAGAAGAAAGGAAATAACATGGAAGCGAAGGAAATGTTAAAAAAAGTGGACCATACGAAACTGCAGGCACACTGTACTTGGGAAGAGATAAAGGTTCTTTGCCGGGAAGCTATTGAGTTTGGAACTGCATCCGTATGTATTCCGCCGGCTTATGTAGAGCGGGTTTATAAGACCTTTGGTTCGGCAATCAATATCTGTACGGTAATCGGTTTTCCTTTAGGTTATCAGGTATGTGAGGCCAAGGTATGCGAGGCTAAGACTGCCATTGCACAGGGCTGTAATGAAATTGACATGGTCATTAATATTACAGACGTGAAAAACGGTGATTTTGATAAGGTGGAGACCGAGATTCGCGAAATCAAAAAGGCCTGCGGTGAACATATTCTAAAGGTGATTATTGAAACCTGTTACCTGACCGAGGAAGAGAAGATTCGGATGTGCCGGGTAGTTACAAATGCGGGAGCGGATTATATCAAGACTTCTACCGGATTTGGAACCGGTGGTGCTACCCGGGAGGATATTAAGCTTTTTAAGGAGCATATCGGAGAAGGCGTGAAGATGAAGGCTGCCGGTGGCGTGTCTACCATGGAGGATTTAGCTGCGTTTATTGAACTGGGATGTGACCGAATCGGTACGTCCAGAGCCATTGGTCTGTATAAAGGTCAACAGACAAATGGATATTAAATTTATAGAAGGGCGAAAATTATGATTAAAGCAAGATTACAGGCACTTCGTAGTGCCATGCAGGTACAGGGTATTGACTTTTATTTAATGCCCACTGCAGACTTTCACAACAGTGAGTATGTTAATGACTATTTCAAGGTAAGAGAGTTTTTCTCAGGTTTTACCGGTTCTAACGGAACATTAGTTGTGTGGCAGGAAGGTGCGGGACTCTGGACGGACGGGAGATATTTCATTCAGGCGGAGCGTGAGCTTGCCGGTTCCGGTATCGAGTTGTTTCGTATGATGCAGGAGGGGGTTCCCACTATTTCAGAGTTTCTGGCGCAGAGCATGATGGAGGGACAGACCCTTGGCTTTGACGGAAGATGTGTAAGTGCCAAGGGCGGTGCAGAGTATGAAGAAGCTCTGGCCGATAAGAATATCAAATTTGTTTACCGTGTAGATTTAGCTGAAGGGATTTGGGCGGAGAGACCGGCCTTCCCTTGTGGTAAGACCTTTGGAATCAAGGATGAAGTGGCGGGTGCTGCTATAAATGAGAAACTTTCTCAGGTCAGAGAGCAGCTAAAGAAGGACAAGGCGGAAAGCATATTCCTTGCAAAGCTGGATGATATTATGTGGCTTTACAACATCCGGGGATGCGATGTGGAGTGCAATCCGGTAGCCCTTTCTTATACTTATGTGACGATGACAGAGAGTTATCTCTTTATTCAGAAGGAGGCTTTGACACCGGAGGTGGAGAAGCATTTGACGGATAGTGGGGTGATTGTAGAGGAATACGAAAAGGTGTGGAGCTTCTTAGAAGGCTTACAGGCCGGGCAGAAGGTGTCTCTGGATAAAAGAAATGCAAGCTTTCAGGTATGTAAAGTGCTGGAAAAGCAGAATCTTGTGGAAGCAGCCAGTCCTACGGAGCTTCTGAAGGCGAAAAAGAATTCTACAGAGCTGAAGTATATGGAAGAGATTTACCTAAAGGATAGTGTGGCGGTTACCAAGTTTATTTACTGGGTGAAGAATGCTATCGGCAAGCAGACTATTACAGAACTGGATGCGGCGGAATATATGGATAATCTTCGGAGAGAGATTCCGGAATTTATTGACTTATCCTTCCCGACTATTGCTGCATATGGGGCAAATGCCGCAATGATGCACTATGAAGCTACCGAAGAAAGCCATGCAGTACTGGAGCCTAAGGGAATGCTTCTTGTTGACTCTGGTGGTCAGTACATGGGAGGAACCACGGATGTGACCAGAACCATCGTTCTTGGCGAAATCTCTGACGAGATTAAGAAGCATTATACACTGACAGCGGCAGGCATGTTGGAGCTGACCCATGCAAGATGGATTTACGGCTGTACCGGCAGAAACTTGGATATTTTGGCGAGAAAGCCGCTGTGGGACATTGGGATTGATTATCAGTGCGGAACAGGCCATGGAATCGGTTATATTCTGAATGTGCATGAAGGTCCTCAGAATGTGAGATGGCGCTTTGCTCCCGGTACTAAGGAAGTAGCCATTGAAGAAGGCATGATTATTTCCAATGAACCCGGAGTATATATTGCCGACAGTCATGGTATCCGCATTGAAAATATTGTGGTTGCGAGGAATGACAGCAAGAACGAATATGGTCAGTTTATGCACTTTGATACTTTGACCTATGCACCTATTGATTTGGAGGCAATTGATGTTTCATTGCTTTCTCAGAAGCAGAGAGAATACCTTAATGAGTATCACAAGGCAGTATACGAAAAGGTATCTCCATTCTTGAATGATGAAGAGAAGCAGTGGTTATTAAATGCAACAAAAGAGATATAGTATATAAAATTATTTTGTGAAAATAAAATAAAAATAATTGGGATTTATTGACTTTTATTTTGATTTAAGAGATAATATTCATGCAAATTAATCGAGAATGTAACCGATTACATTCCGATTACATATAGAACTCAAGGAGGACATAATTAATATGGCAACAAAAGCTTATTATCCAATTAACGAAATTGGTGCTGGAAAAGTTGGTTTTAGCAAAACCCGTTCCATTATCGAAGCTGCTTTCTACGGAAACAACGTAGTAAAGGTTAACACCTTAAAGGAAGCTTATGAATTAGCTAAGAATTCTCCAGGTACTGTAGTAACAGACATGCCTGTAAAGGATGGAGAAACCTTTGGTCTTGAGAAAGACGCTAAGGTTTTATTATTTAACGATGGTGCAGTAACCGGACGTTATGCAGCAGCTCGTCGTATCAAGGGAGAGCCTGGTGTTGATGAAGCTAAGCTTGACAAGGTTGTTATGGATGCTGTATATGAGACCAGATGGAAAACTATGTATCATGCAGAGTGCTACGTAGGTCTTGATCCGGAGTTCATGGTAAAGGCTCACCTCTTAATTCCGGAAGGCGAAGAAAACATCTTATACAACTGGATGATTAACTTCCAGTATATGTCTGACGAGTATGTTAAGATGTACAAGAACTCTAAGATGGTTGGCGATGGTAAGGAAGCAGATATTTACATCTTCTCTGATCCTCAGTGGGTTCCTGGCACCAGACCAGACGTTGACTACAGTTGCTTAAGCGATCCTTTAACTCTTTGCTATTTCGATACCAACGAGAACTGTGCAGCAATCCTTGGTATGAGATACTTTGGTGAGCACAAGAAGGGTACCTTAACCATGGCTTGGGCTATCGCTAACAGAAATGGTTATGCTTCTTGTCACGGTGGACAGAAGGAATACATCCTTGCAGATGGTTCTAAGTATGTTGCTTCTGTTTACGGTTTATCAGGATCTGGTAAGTCTACTTTAACTCATGCTAAGCATGGCGGAAAGTATGAAATCAAGGTTCTTCATGATGATGCTTTCATTATCAATACCGATACCTGTGCATCTATCGCATTAGAGCCTACTTACTTCGATAAGACCGCAGACTATCCTACCGGATGTGCTGATAACGAGTACTTATTATCTGCTCAGAACTGCTCTTGTACTTATGACTCAGAAGGCAAGATTCAGTTAGTAACTGAGGATATCAGAAACGGTAACGGCCGTGCTATCAAGTCTAAGTTATGGTCACCTAACCGTGTAGATAAGATTGATGCTCCTGTAAACGCTATCTTCTGGATTATGAAGGATCCTGTTCTTCCTCCGGTAGTTAAATTAAGCGGTGCAGCTCTTGCATCAGTTATGGGTGCTACCCTTGCAACCAAGACCTCTTCTGCAGAGCGTGTTGCAGCTGGTACCGACTTAAATGCAATCCGTATCGTACCTTATGCTAACCCATTCAGAACTTATCCTTTAGTTAACGACTATGAGAAGTTCAAGAAGTTAGTTGCTGAGAAGGACGTAGACTGCTACATCGTTAATACCGGTGACTTCATGGGCACCAAGGTTAAGCCTGCAGATACTCTTGGTATCTTAGAGACCATCGTAGAAGGTAAGGCTAAGTTCGAGCAGTGGGGACCTTTCTCTGATATCGAAATCATGAATGATTGGTCCGGAAAGACTGCAGACTTCACTCCTGACTTCAAGGATGCAGCTTATGTAGAGGCTCTTGTAAACTCTATGGCTACCCGTGTTAAGGCAGTAGAAGACTTCGCAACCAAGAAGGAAGGATACGACAAGCTTCCTGATGAAGCTCTTGACGCATTAAAGAAACTTCTTGACGAAGCTAAAAATGCATAGTAAGTGATATTCACTTGTGGACGGCGACCTGAAAAGGTCGCCGTTTTTTAGGTTAAAAGTGTATCATAATTAAATATGAGATGGATTTGAATGGAATGCATATAAAAGGTCGAATCGGCGGCGTAATAGTAGCTTTGGAATGTAAAAAGTTCCAGAGATACTATTTTTCGTAAATGATAAAGAAAAATGAAGCAAAAAGTTACTGAAGACACAGTATTTTTTATAGGATACCGGATTTGCTAGAAGTGGGTATCTATAGAGAAATATTTTGTGGTTGGAGTCTAAAAATTCTTTTTTTGGGGGAGCAAGGAGATAATTTCAGTATCTACGCAGAAAAAGTAGTGTGTAGATACTTTGTGTGCTAAGAAAATATAAGTTGGTAAAGTGAAACTAGGAAAATAGTATGAAATAGTCGAAAAACAGTTGACTTAAAGACGGGGGGGCGTAAACTTAAGAAAAATTTGCATAAGAGGAGGAGATTATGAAGAAATTTAAGTTGTTATTGATGACTGCTGTTTTGGCAGTGGCTTTATGTGCTTGTGGAGGAGGGGAAAATGAAGCGAGCGGAGAAAGCTCTGAAAAGGCGTATGCTACGGAGCAAGAGTCTACAATAAGTACGGAGAATAAGAATGATGCAGAGAGTTCTAGTAATATAGAATCCGTAAGTGCAGAGGAAGACGAGTTTACATGCTTACCGGAATTGCTGGAGGCGTCTCCGGAGGATCGCTTGATGCAGATTGGCAACAGCATTATTGCAAGAGATTATTCTATGTCTTTAGCAGAGGCTGTTACTGCACTGGAAAATTGTGGAATCGATCTTACTTTTACAAATAGTGATGGAACGGAGTTTAATATAGACAGATTGGTTACGGGCGGACAAATGGTTGAGATATATGCATGTAAGGATGGAAAACAGTGTTTTTTCTTAGGCGGTCTTAATTACGCTGATGAAACAACAAAAGCCAGTGATAGTGTTCTGAAGCTTGAGACAATAGGGGCAATGGATGCAGAAGTAATGCCCTACGTTTATTATTGCAGGGGAGTTAGAATGGATGGAAACGGATTGGACTATAATTCTGTAAAAGAATTATTCGCAGATTATGGGGATGCCATAACAGAAGAGGGTAATGGTAATACTGTTGTTATCTCTGTTTCTTATCCCGGAACTACATTAGCTGGGGCTTCTTTAACAAGAAAAATGCAGTTTCAGATTAATGCGTCTGACAGTTCCTGTGTTACAGTGACAGATTCCACATATTAAAAAGATACTTGAAAATGAGTATAAACAATGTAAGGAAAAAGACAAGTTGCTACGCGACTTGTTTTTTTTCTTTTGGATGTTAGAAGTTAGAAAACTATAAATATAGTTGACAAATAATACACTATATGATAAAGTAAAATTAAGTGAAAATCTAGGGACCAATCTTGCAGCGTGGCTGTATTCTAAGACTATTCGTAGACAATTCTGTCGGTGTCAGGGAATCCTGCTTATTTCACAAAATACATTAGCAGGAAGATTCCTGCAGAATAGGAGGTTGCGTATGTCG
Organism: Lachnospiraceae bacterium; assembly: GCA_017467845.1. Lineage (GTDB taxonomy): Bacteria > Bacillota > Clostridia > Lachnospirales > Lachnospiraceae > Acetatifactor. Next base: position 9,925 of record JAFUKH010000057.1, read on the forward strand.
CAGAAGAAAAAGACTGTCTTGGATGGTCTGAATTTGGTGGATAAGTTTTTGTTTGATAAGACGATAGAGAATAAGGATGCCTTTGAAGCGATTGCGTCCATTGTAACAAGTGATTCCATCGTTTTGAAGCAGGCGCCACATGTGGAGAAGGAAGAAGGGGTGTCTCCGGAGCTTAGGGCAATTCGTTTGGATGTGGTTGGTTTTTCGGAGGTAGAGCAGGTCCTTTCCTTGGAAATGCAACAAAGGAATACATATAATATCCCAAAGAGAAGTCGATTATACCAAGGAATGATGGACGTGTCGTTGCTTGAACCGGGCGAGACAGATTTTAATAAATTGAATAATTCATGTATGGTGTTTATTGCACCATTTGATATCTTTGGGCGCGGACTGTACCGATATACGTTTGAAGGTGTATGCAGAGAGTGCCCGGATTTAAAATTGAATGATGGAGCATTGAGAATCTTTATAAATACCAAAGGAAAGAATAGAGATGCTTTTACACAGGAGTTTTTGGACTTTTGTGATTATGTGACAGAAAGTACGGATGAGGTGGCAAATCGAAGCAAGAGCGAGAAAGTTAAGCTTATTCATGAATTTGTTTCGAAAATCAGGATGTCAGAGAAGATGGGAGTGAAGTATATGCAGAGATGGGAAGAACTAGCGTATGCGAAGGATGAAGGAAGGCAACAGGGAATAGAACAGGGATTTTTACGCCATATTTATCAAATGGTTGAAAGAGGTAAGTATAGTATACAGGATGCTTTGGAGGATTTGCAGGGCAATCTGGATGAAAGTGAATTTGTGGAAGGAATGCTGGCTGCAGGGTATAAATTACCATAGTTGAAAAATAATACCATATCAATTTCGAATATCCTGTTGTAATTTTACAATACATTGAGTATAATAAAAGTACCTGGAATGTCCGACAACTCTTGTTTATTTTGAACCTACATTTTCTTTAAACGGGATTCCTATATTGCCAAGTGGCTGTCAAGCCCTCACTCGCCCGGCGAGGATTGGAAGGGAAGGCAAAAGCGTGGTTGCGGTTACCCACCTAGCATTGCTAGGAGTCAAAAGGCAAGAACCGGCATTTTGGGGTTTTACTAAAGAGAAAGAGCAGCTCGTAATGAGCTGCTTTTATTATTTAAAAAGATTTATCATTGGAGCCTAAAGATTGAAAAAGTTTTTTTATCTTATTATATTCTGGCTTGCAGCATTCATGCTTTTGCTGTTAATTGTGCCCATTGCAAAAGAGGAAGTACCGGAAGAACCATCGGTTATAAAGTATCTGGATTTAATTGACATGATTAAGCAGAACGAGGGAAGTGTACGGGTGATTTTGCAAACCACAGATTATGAAGGTATCTATCATGAAAAGGTGGAACTTTTCTATGATAATCAAGACATCATACTAGACGAAAACTGTACAGAATCTAATTATCACATCGCTCCTGTAGAGAGAGGAATTACGGTAAAAAGTATTCAGCGTACCCAAGGGAATCCTACATATCTGGGGGTGCTGGATATCTACAAGACAGAGCAGGGATTTGTAATTGTAAATGAGGTATCTCTTGAGGAGTATCTGTGCAGTGTGGTACCCAGTGAGATGCCGTCCTCTTATCCGACGGAGGCACTGAAGGCTCAGGCAATCTGCGCCCGGACTTATTCCTCCCGATTTTTTGACAACATGGGTTATCCGGAGTATGGCGCACATATGGACGATAGCGTCATGTATCAGGTATATAATAATATTGAAACTTCTCCGGAGGCCATTGCAGCGGTGGAAGCCACCAGTGGGCAGATTCTTTGTGACTTAGAGGGCAACTTGGTGGATACCTTTTATTATTCCACGGGACATTCGGATTTTGAAAAGGAGGAACCTTGGTATGCATGGAAGTATACGGTGGATGTGGTGGATCCCGGCATTTTGCAGGCACAGCTGGCAAAAGTGGTGGATTATGTAGAAGTGTTTGCGGAAGTGAAAAGAATAGAAGTGGTGGAAAGAGGCGCGGGAAATGTGGCGCAGGAGTTGCTGGTAGAGACAGATACCGGTGAGTATCATGTGTTTGGAGAATATAATATTCGTACTGTGCTGTGCAACAGTAAGGCAGATGCGGTAAAGCAGGATGGATCTACCTATTTCTGCAAAAATCTGATTCCGAGCGGTTTTATTGAAATCAGATGTATAAAAGAAGGTGATGTAATAACCGGATATGAAATTGAGGGAAATGGCTTTGGCCATGGAAACGGAATGAGCCAGAACGGTGCAAAGAATATGGCAGCGAAAGGCCTGGCAGCACAGGAGATACTTCAGTTTTATTATCAGGATTGTCAAGTGGATTATTTGTATTAATGGGGGATGACGTGAAGAGGCTTTATTTGGAGATAAGGGGTTTTATGAGGAATATGAGGAGGGAGCACATCAGTGCTTTTGCAGCCAGTAGTGCCTTTTTCATCTTTTTATCCTTTATTCCTCTTTTAATGCTTCTGAGTGCTGCAATTACTTACACACCCCTTACACAGAAGGATTTAGCGGATGCAATGATTACGGTTATGCCAGGGGTTGCTAAGGGTTTTGTAAATGCCATTATTGCAGATGTATATGAGAAAGCCCAGGCACTGCTGCCGGTGGCAGGGGTTATCTTGCTTTGGACTGCGGGAAAAGGAGTTTTATCCATCGTACAAGGGCTGAATGCAATCAATCAGGTGGAGGAGCGTAGGGGATTTTTTATTCTTCGTCTTATGGCAATGTTTTATACAGTAGTCTTTCTGGCAGCGATATTATTGGGATTGGGAGCATTATCCTTCGGGAATCTTCTTATGAATTTGCTGGAAGAACATTTACCTGCAGTGCAAATGATTTTATCCGTTTTCTTTCCCTTTCGTTTTCTGGCATTTTGGGTGATTCTTACGGTGATTTTTACGTTGATTTATGCGTTCATACCTAATAAAAGCTTAAAGATACGGCATCAGATTCCGGGTGCATGCTTTACGGCAGTGGCATGGAGCGTGTTTTCTTTTGGTTTCTCCATATATCTGGAATATGGAAAATCCTTTGATATATATGGAAGTCTGACCATATTGATTGTAGTGATGTTCTGGCTATACTTTTGTATGTATATTGTTTTTGTGGGAGCCAGCATTAATCGTTATTTTCAGCTATAAATTACTTGACTTTTTCCAGATTTATCACTAAAATAGTAAGAGATTGACAAAAGCAATGAAGGTGTTAAGTAGAGATTCATTTTCTTTCAGAGAGAGGAAGTCACCGGCTGTAAGCTTCCTTAAGTTCAGATGAAAACTCGAATTTCCCACCGGAGCTTCCGAGGTGAAAGCAGTAGCTTTGGACGTGGATGCGCGTTAAGCATGTTGAGAGTCCGGACGTTTATGTTCGGGAAAATGGGTGGTACCGCGGATTATATTCGTCCCTTGTTTTTACAAGGGGCGTTTTTTACGCGCTAAAAATGAGCTGTGCAAGTCATGTTCAAAGAGGATGTGTAAGCTTGCTTACAGACATCCTGTTTTGGACATTGGCTTATAGTGCGAAGCACGCGACCGAGATGGAGTGAAACGAAATCGAGGTGTACAGCGAAATTAAAAAGAAAGGAAAAAAGAAAATGAACGCAAATTTAGAGCAGATTAAGCAGGAAATTATCGCCGGCGCAGAGGAACTGAATTCTTCTAAGGAAGTATATGAGTTCAAAAAGAAATTTTTGGATGGTAAGGCCGGTAAAATCGGATTACTTATGAAGGAAATGAAGAACATTCCTCCGGAGCAGAGAGCTGACTACGGTAAGGGTGTAAATGAGCTTAAAGAGTGGGCACTGGGCTTCCTTGGCGAGCTTGACGAGAAGATGAAGGCGAAAGAACTTCAGGCAAGATATGAGGCAGAGAAGATTGATATTTCTCTTCCGTCAGTAGAGTCTGAAGAAGGCAATCTTCATCCTATTACTTTAGTTCGTAACCAGTTAATTGATATCTTCTCCGGTATGGGCTTTGAGATCTATGAAGGTGCAGAGATTGAGACGGATTACTATAACTTTACTGCACTCAATACTCCTCAGGATCATCCGGCAAGAGATATGCAGGATACCTTCTATTTATCACCTGAGTTCTTACTGAGAACCCAGACTTCAGCCGGACAGATTCATGTTATGGAGAAGCAGCAGCCACCTATCAAGATTTTATCACCGGGTAAGGTATTCCGTTCTGATGATGATGCAACTCATTCACCGATGTTCACTCAGATGGAAGGTCTTGTAGTAGATAAGGGAATTACCTTATGTGACTTACAGGGTATGCTGGATGTATTTGTTAAGAAGATTTACGGAGAGGGAACCAAGACCAGACTTCGTCCTTCTTACTTCCCATTCACAGAGCCTTCTGTAGAAGTAGACTGTAGCTGCTTTGAATGAGGTGGAAACTGCTGTAAGCTTTGTAAGTGAACCGGTTGGATTGAGATTTTAGGTGCAGGTGTTGTTAATAATAAGGTTCTTGAAAACTGTGGTATCGATTCTAACGAATACAGCGGATTTGCATTCGGTATCGGTATTGAGCGTACCGCGATGCTGAAGTATGGTATCAACAATATTAAGTTATTATTTGAATCTGACTTACGTGTATTAAAGCAGTTAAACGATTAGTGAAAGGTTAGGTAGATAGATATGATTACACCCCTTAGTTGGTTGAAAGAATATGTGGATATAGATGTTACCCCGCAGGAATTAGAGGAAAAATTATTCTCCTGTGGATTTGAAGTGGAAGAGTTATACGAAGTTGGTAAGGATATCAGCAAGGTTGTGGTAGGACATGTACTTACTTGTGAAGCGATTCCTGATACCCATCTTCATGTATGTCAGGTAGATTGTGGTGAGCATGGTACTTTCCAAATCTGCTGTGGAGCAGACAATGTATGTGCAGGTGGTAAATTCCCGGTGGCTTTAGTTGGAGCAACCGTGTACGCTACTGCGAAGGATCACAAAACCGTAGAAGGAGTTATGACTATTGGTAAGGGTAAGCTTCGCGGCTATGAGTCTCACGGTATGCTTTGCTCCGGTGTAGAGCTTGGCGTCAGTGAGAACATGTATCCGGGTGCAGGTTACAACGGACTTTTGGTTCTTCCCGAGGATGCCAAAATCGGTGCAGATGTAAAGCCTATGCTGGGTCTTGATGATTGGATTTTTGATATTGCGATTACTGCAAACAGACCTGACTGCCAGAGTATCTTTGGTATTGCAAGAGAAGTGGCTGCTGTACTTGAGAAAGAATTAAAGATGCCGGATTTAAGCTATACAGAGACTGATGCAACCTTAGAAGGATTCAAGGTTACTGTAGATTGTCCGGATTTATGTCCAAGATATAGCGCCCACTATGTAACAGATGTTAAGATTGGCGAGTCCCCTGCATGGATGAAACGCAGACTTGCACTGGTAGGAATTGACGCAATCTCCAACGTAGTTGATATTACCAACTATATTTTAAAAGAACTTGGTCAGCCTATGCATGCATTTGATTTATCTACCTTAGAGGGTAATGCAATCAATGTAAGACGAGCAAATGACGGCGAGAAGATTGTCACCTTAGATGAGCAGGAGTTAACTCTTACGAATGCGAATATGTTAATCTGTGATGGCGTGAAGCCGGTAGCTTTAGCCGGTGTAATGGGTGGCCTGAATTCTGAAATCCGTGAGACCACAAGTGCAGTACTTTTCGAGTCTGCAAAGTTTGCTCGTGACAACATCAGAAGAACTTCCAGAGCACTTGGTAAGCGTTCTGATTCCAGTGCACGCTATGAGAAAGGCGTGGATGAGTATGCAACCGTTATGGCAATGAAGAGAGCACTTCATTTGATTGAAGAGCTTGACTGCGGTAAAGTATCTTGCATGCATGTGGATGTAAATACCGGTAACAGTGTGGAACCAAGAGAGTTAACTGTAAGTATCGATAAAGTAAATAAGTGTCTGGGTATTGTTGTTCCAAACGAGGATATCCTCAGAATTATGAAGAATCTGGCGTTTGAGCCTAAGATTGATGGAGATACATTAACCCTTCAGGTGCCTGCATTCCGTGAGGATATGGAGACCTACCAGGATGTTGCAGAGGAAGTAATCCGTATGTATGGCTACGAGCATGTAGTTCCTGCATTTATGCCTTCTGCACAGGTTACCATCGGTGGCCTGAATTTAACCCAGAAGAGTGAGCTTAGACTGAAAAAAGCTCTTTGCAGTGTTGGCGCATACGAGTGTATCCATTATTCCTTCTTCTCACCCTCTGACCTTGATTTATTACGACTTCCGGAAGACGCCGTAGAGCGTAAAGCAATCCGTCTGGTAAATCCTATCAGTGAAGAATTATCACTGATGAGAACCACTTTAGCAGCATCTATGATTAATGCAGTGGCTCGTAACCAGAAGAAGGGTAACTTAGAAGGAAGATTATTTGAAATTGGTAATGTATTTATGCCTTATGAGCTTCCTCTTACCCAGTATCCGGATGAGAAGCCAAGACTTTGCGTAGGTATCTTCGGTGAGAAGGAATCCTTCTACACCATGAAGGGAATCGCTGAGAAGATTGCAGATACTCTTCAGGTGAAATTCACTTATGAGAATATGAGTAACACTTTTTTACATCCATATCAGACCGCAAAGGTGCTTTGCGAGGGCGTAGAGGTTGGTTACTTTGGAAAGCTTGCGTATGATATTGCAGACGAGTGCGACCTTCGTACACCGATGTTTATCATGGAGATGGATTTGAAGGTTCTTTCACAGTGGTATGGCAAGAAGCCTGTATTTACCCCACTTCCAAGGTTTGCTGAGGAGAAGAGAGACCTTGCAATCGTGGTATCTAAGGATGTTACCTGTGGTCAGTTAGAGGCTGTGATGAAGGATGCATGTAAGTACATTACAAACATTACACTCTTTGATATTTATGAAGGTGAGCAGATTGCAGCTGATAAGAAGAGTATGGCATTTACTGTCGTATTCACTCCGAAGGATGAAGCATTTACCGCAGAGTCTGTAGATGGATTTGTAAAGAAGATTTTAAAGCAGCTTGGCAAGAACTTTGAGGCAGAGCTGAGAAGCTAATACTGTAAAAAATCCATAAATGCAAGATTTTTTACAGGGCAACTTTGTTCTCTGCGCAAGATGCTAAAGCATCTGAAAAGTTTGCAGGATGTGAAAGGATTTATAGCATGGAAAAGAAAAATTTATGGGAAAACTATAGCAAGAAGCAGCTTAAGGAGTTAGAAGCCTTGAATGCTGATTACAGAAAGTTTCTGGATGAAGGTAAGACCGAGCGTGAATGTATTGACGTTATCGTGAATACCATTGAAGCAGCCGGTTATCGGGAACTGGAAGGTATCATTAAGGCCGGAGAGACCTTAAAGGCCGGTGATAAAGTATATAGCGTATGGATGAATAAATCCATCGCTATGTACCATATTGGTGAGCAGCCTATGAGCGCAGGTATGAATATTCTTGGCGCACATATTGATAGCCCACGTCTGGATGTAAAGCAGAACCCATTATATGAAGCAGAAGGATTTGCTTATCTGGATACCCACTATTATGGTGGTGTGAAAAAATACCAGTGGGTAACCATTCCTTTGGCAATTCACGGTGTGATTGTAAAGAAGGATGGTACTACCGTGGAAGTGAATATTGGTGAGAATGAAGATGATCCGGTATTCTTTATTTCGGATTTATTGATTCATCTTGCTGCGGAACAGCTGGAGAAGAAGGCTGCTAAGGTCATCGAGGGTGAAGCACTGGATATTATCGTAGGAAACAAGCCGCTTAAGATTGAGAAAAAGGGCAAAGACGGTAAGGAAGCAAAGCCTGCAAAGGAAGCTGTAAAGGCAGGCATCTTAGATATCTTAAAGTCCACCTATGATGTGGAAGAGGAAGATTTTATCTCCGCAGAGCTTGAAGTTGTTCCGGCAGGAAAAGCCAGAGAAGCGGGCTTTGACAGAAGTATGATTCTTGGCTACGGTCAGGACGACAGAGTGTGTGCGTTTACTTCTATGCAGGCAATGCTGGATGTACAGAAGGTGAACAAGACTCTTTGTTGTATTTTAGTAGATAAAGAGGAAATCGGTTCTGTTGGAGCAACCGGTATGCAGTCCCGTTTCTTTGAAAACAGTGTGGCAGAGGTGATGAACCTTCTTGGTCAGTATTCTGATATGAACATGAGAAGATGTCTTGCGAATTCATATATGCTTTCTTCTGATGTAAGTGCGGGCTATGATCCAAGCTATGCATCTGCTTTTGAGAAGAAGAATGCAGCCATCTTAGGTGGTGGTATGGTATTTAACAAGTTTACCGGAGCAAGAGGAAAGTCCGGTTCTAATGATGCTAATGCAGAGTATATTGCACAGATTCGTGGTGCATTTGATAAGAGAGGTATTACCTTCCAGACAGCAGAGCTTGGGAAGGTTGATGTGGGCGGTGGCGGAACCATCGCATACATTCTTGCACTTTATGGTATGAACGTAATCGATAGTGGTGTTGCAGTGCTGAATATGCATGCGCCATGGGAGGCAACCAGTAAGGCAGATGTATATGAAACCTACCGTGGATACATTGCATTCTTAGAGGAAATTTAATCATGAAAAAAAGTGATTTTTACTTTGATTTGCCCGAAGAACTGATTGCGCAGGATCCGCTGGAGGACAGAAGTTCTTCCAGGCTCCTCAAGCTGGATAAAGAGACGGGCGAAGTAGAGCATCATGTTTTCAGGGATGTTATTGATTATTTACAGGAGGGAGATTGCCTGGTACTTAATAATACTAAGGTAATCCCCGCCAGACTCCTTGGTGAGAGAGAAGGAACCGGTGGCGCCGTAGAAGTACTTTTGCTTAAGCGCAGAGAAGGAGATGTCTGGGAGACCCTGGTAAAACCCGGAAGAAAGTGCAGACCGGGACAGAGACTTTCCTTTGGTGATGGGCTGTTAAAAGCAGAGGTTCTGGATGTAGTGGAGGAAGGCAATCGATTGATTCATTTCGAATACGATGGAATCTTTGAAGAGGTATTGGATAAGCTGGGAGAGATGCCCCTTCCACCGTATATTACCCACAAGCTTCAGGACAAGAATCGTTATCAGACTGTCTATGCCAAGTATGAAGGCAGCGCTGCGGCACCTACTGCAGGACTTCATTTTACGAAGGAGCTTCTTTCTAAAATTGAGGAAAAGGGTGTAAAGATTGCTTATGTGACTTTACATGTGGGGCTTGGAACATTTCGTCCGGTTAAAGAAGAAGATATTCTTGCGCATCACATGCATTCGGAGTATTATGAAGTAAGTGAGGAAGCTGCGGAGACCATTAATAATACCAAGAAGGCAGGCGGCAGAGTAATCTGTGTAGGAACTACCAGCTGTCGTACCGTAGAAAGTGCTTCTACTTCGGATGGAGTAATACATGCAGGATGTGATAACACGGAGATATTTATATATCCGGGATATCAGTTTAAGGTTCTGGATGCTTTAATTACCAATTTCCATTTGCCTGAGTCAACACTTGTTATGTTGGTTTCTGCCCTTGCGGGGAGAGAACATGTGCTCGCAGCATATGAAGAAGCAATAAAAGAGCGTTATCGATTTTTTTCATTTGGCGATGCGATGATAATATGTTAAGATAAGTATATATGTATTTTGGGAGGATTTGTTACGATGGAAGAAAGAAGAAGAACACGTAGAACAGATTTAACTGCAAAGCTTGTGATTAAGCGTCTTGACGACGGCAAGCATACTGATGTTGCCGTGGAGATTACTGATGTATCCAGAAGTGGTATTGGATTTACTTGTCCGGAGCCACTTACCATTGGCGCTGTATATGAGGCAGACTTAAGAATCTGGACAGAAGAAACAATTCATGCTTTCCTTTGCATTACCAGAATTGAGGTACAGGGAAATACTTTTGGCTACGGAGCAATTTTCATCGGTATGTCAGAGACGGATGCCAGCAGAATCGGCGTATATCAGACATTCCATCCGGAAGAGAATTAATTGTAAAAAGGCGTTATGCCCGGAATATGCAAATAAAAATGAGGCTACCCGAGGTAATAATATATCTTATGAAGACCCTTGAAAAACGTCGGCACTTGGCGAGGTATTTTCGAGCCTAGTACCGTTACGTTTTTCACGGAGTGAGAACGTGTCTGAATAAGATATATCATTTCTGAGGGGAGCCTCATTTTTATTTGCATATTCCGGGCGAACAATTACAATTTCTTTTCGTATATGGTATAACCACGTTGTCTTAAGGTTTCGCTGGCATTTTTCATGCCTGCCTCATCATAAAATTCTATTTTCAGTACACCGGATTCCACTTCCCTGTTATGTACGATTCCCATATTTTTTATACTAATCTGCTTAAGCGCAAGGAGAGTTGCGATTGCGGCCAATGCACCGGTCTCATCAGTGATATCCACATTTAATGTATAAGAAACCTTAATAGGACCGCTGGAGTTATTGGCAAAGCTGTCACGGTAGATGCGGGCGTTATCAAAAAGCTGATACAGACTATCCTCTTGTCTGGAATCCAGCTGCATTTTGATGGTCTGTAGGGATGCGATATAATCTCCCAGCAAATCAGAAATATTAGCGGTATTGGTCAGACAAATTTGTTGCCACATGGTTGCAGAAGAGGAAGCAATTCGAGTGATATCCTTAAAACCGCCTGCAGCAACCATCTTCATAATACCGTCCTCCGAGTCGCTGTCTCGTACCAGATTTACCAGGGATGCGGCAATAACATGAGGAAGATGACTGATGGCGGCGGTAACATAGTCATGCTTTTGGTAATCAAGTATAAGGGGAATGGCACCGGTTTTTTCTACCAGAGATCGCAACTCAGCAAGTCTCTCCGGGTCTGTTTGCGAGTTTGGAGTTAAGATATAATAAGCGTTTTCGAGCAAAGATGCTTTAGAGTTCACATATCCATAGCGTTCGCTTCCTGCCATAGGATGTCCGCCGATAAATTGCTTCTCCATATTCTGCTCCATAATATGCTTATGAATATCTGTTTTCACACTTCCTACATCGGTGAGAATACAGGAAGGTTTCATAATATTTTTTATCTGAATCAGATTTTCTGCATTTTTTTGTACCGGGGCACAGAGGAAAATGTAGTCGCAACAGGAGAAGGTCTCATCAATTGCAGAAGCACTTTTATCAACAATTTCCTCGGAAAGTGCAAGCTGAATGCTTTCCTGATTTACATCATATGCAATGATTTCTATTCCGGATGTGTTTTCCTTTATCGCTTTGGCGATGGAGCCGCCGATTAATCCTAATCCTATAAAACCAAGAGTTAAATTATTCATGGTAAGCCTCGATTCTTGTTAAATACTCTAGTGATATTCTAATGGTTTAAAGCATTAAAGTCAACGGGAGAATCGTACAATAATTATTTTCTTGAAAAATAGTTGTGCAAAAAGTATTAAAATACTTGTAATTATTCAAACAATATAGTAATATTTGTATATGGGATTTTGGGGCTGGAACTTTCTAATCAGCAAAATGTCCAAATAACTTTCTAATTGGAGGAAAACTTATGAATATTTACACAACTGACAAAATAAGAAATGTCGTTCTGTTGGGACATGGCGGCAGTGGAAAGACCAGCTTAGTAGAGGCTATGGCTTATCTTTCAGGAATCACCTCTCGTATGGGTAAGACTGCAGACGGAAATACCGTAAGTGATTATACCAAGGAAGAGCAGAAGAGACAGTTTTCCATTGGAACAAGTGTTATTCCGATTGAATGGGAAGGATATAAATTAAATATTTTAGATACTCCCGGTATGTTTGACTTCGTTGGTGAAGTAGAAGAGGCTATGTGCGCTGCCGGTGCTGCTATTATCGTTGTAAACGGTAAGGCCGGTATTGAAGTTGGTACTTTAAAAGCTTGGGAATTATGTGAAAAGTATAAATTGCCGAGAATAATTTATGTTTCCAATATGGACGTGGATAATGCATCCTTCCGTCAGGTAGTGGAGGATATGACAGAGCAGTTCGGTAAGAAGATGGCTCCTTTCCATTTACCAATCCGTGAGGATGAGAAGTTTGTTGGTTACGTTAACGTGATTAGTGAAACTGCGAACCGCTGGGTGGGCAAGGATGTTGTTACTATTGACATTCCGGAATACAACAAAGCGAATCTGGAAATCTGCCGCGAGACCTTACTTGAGGCGGTTGCTGAGACTAGTGAAGAGTTTATGGAAAGATACTTTGGTGGAGATACTTTCTCAGAGGCAGAAATTCGTGCAGCTCTTCGTACAAATGTATGTGACGGAAGCATTGTTCCTATGACCATGGGTTCTAATGTTCTCTGTCAGGGTGTTTATACCTTGATTGATGATATTATTAAATATATGCCAAGTCCTGAGAATCGTGAGGTTGCAGGTATTAACATGAAGACCAGTGATATCTATCATGCTGATTATGATTTCTCTAAGGCAAAATCTGCATATATCTGGAAGACCATCGTGGATCCGTTCATTGGTAAGTATTCTTTAATCAAGGTGAATTCCGGTGTTCTGAAAGCGGATGATTTAGTTTATAACGTAGATAGAGATATCGAAGAGAAGGTTGGTAAACTTTATGTTCTTCAGGGCAATAAGCCTATCGAAGTAAGTGAACTTCACGCTGGTGATATCGGTGCTCTTGCGAAGCTGACCGCAGCAAGAACCGGTAACAGTTTAGCTACCAAGGCTACTCCTATTAAGTTCGGTAAGTGGGAAATCTCTACACCTTATACTTATAAGAGATATAAACCAAAAGATAAGGCTGATATCGATAAGATTGCACAGGCGCTTCAGAAGATGACACATGAAGATCAGACCCTTAAGGTTGTGAATGATGCGGAGAATCGTCAGACCCTCCTTTATGGTATGGGCGACCAGCACTTAGACATCGTTTGCAGTAGATTGTTGAATGAATACAAGGTTGAAATTGAATTGAGCCAGCCTAAAGTTGCTTATCGTGAGACTATTAAGAAGACATCCGATGTAGAAGCAAAGCACAAAAAACAGTCCGGCGGACATGGTCAGTATGGTCACGTTAAGATGAGATTCTCTCCTGCATCAGATCCTGAGGTTGGATATGAATTTGAACAGGAAGTAGTTGGTGGTGCTGTACCTAAGAACTTCTTCCCAGCAGTGGAGAAGGGACTTCAGGAATCTATTGAGAAGGGACCTTTGGCAGCGTACCCTGTAGTAGGTGTTAAGGCTGTATTATACGATGGTTCTTATCATCCTGTAGATTCTTCTGAAATGGCATTTAAGATGGCAGCGAAGATGGCGTTTAAGAAGGGCTTCATGGAAGCGCATCCTATCCTTCTTGAGCCGATTGCAAGCTTAAAGGTTACTGTACCTGACAGTTATACCGGTGATGTTATGGGTGACTTAAACAAGAGACGTGGTCGCGTACTTGGCATGAATCCTGTTGCCGGTGGCAAGCAGACCATCGAAGCAGATATCCCTATGAGCATGCTCTATGGATATTGTACGGATCTTCGTTCCATGACCGGTGGACGCGGTGAGTATTCTTATGAATTTGCAAGATACGAGCAGGCTCCAAGTGATGTACAGGAGAAGGAAGTGGCAGCAAGAGCTTCTAAGGTTGCTGAGAATAGTGACGAGGAGTAAACTCCTCTTTTCAGAGGTGGCATTTCTGCCACCTCTGTTTTTCCTAGAGTAACAAAGTACAACTCAATTCTCCCAAACGGGTCTTCGATGTCATTTTGCCTGGAAATTGCGCAGGATAAAAATGATGTGTTTTATTCTGACACGCTCTCGCTCGATGTAAAACGTAGCAGTACTAAGCTCAAAAATACCTCGCTAAGTACTGACGTTTTCCAACGGTCTTCATAAAACACATCATTTCCTTCCTGCGCAATTTCCGGGCAAAATGACATTGGTGGCAAGTCGCTCTTTTAAGGAGAATTGATGATATTGCTGAGAGGATGTTGGTATGGTTAAAGTAGGTATTATTGGAATGGGTAATATGGGAAGTGGTTATGCCCGAATGATATATAACGGGTATGTCCCTGATATGGAGATTGCAGCGATTACTCGCATTAAGCCGGAGAGACTTGAGTTGTTACCTGAGCTTGCAGAGAATCAAGTGCCGGTTTACGAATCTGCAGATGAACTGTTCTGTGCGATAAAGAAAAAAGAATTGCAGATGGATGCGGTGCTGATTGTTACTCCGCATAAGGCTCACGAGGAACAGGTGAAGAAAGCCTTGGACCTTGGTCTGCATGTGCTTTGTGACAAACCCAGTGGAGTATCGGTAGGACAAGCTCGTAGAATGAATGAGGCGGCAAAGATGCATTCGGAACAGGTCTTTGGAATGGTATTTAATCAGAGAATGAATCCTATATTCCGAAAAATGAAGGAAATTGTAGAAAATAAAGAGTATGGTAATCTAAAACGTGTAAATTGGGTGATTACGGACTGGTATCGCCCTGATTCCTACTATGACAGTGTGGCATGGCGCGGCACATGGGAAGGCGATGGCGGTGGAATCCTGCTAAATCAGTGCCCTCACAATCTGGATTTGCTACAGTGGATTTGCGGAATGCCGGTGCGAGTACAAGCTTTTTGTAATGAAGGAAAGTATCATGATATTGAAGTAGAGGACGAAGTAACCGCTTATCTGGAATTTGAAAATGGAGCTACCGGTACCTTTTATTCTACTACCGGCGAGGCTTCCGGTATCAATCGATTGGAAATTTCATTCGAGGACGCTCTTTTAGTCTGTGAGAAGGATAGCTTACGAGTATGCGAGCTGGGCTTTAAGGAGGCGCAGTACCGTAAGTCGGCTACGGACCAGTTTGCTAAGATAAACGGAACATGGAAGGATATTGAGATTACAGAGCCTAATACCATGCATGTGGGTATTTTAAATAACTTTGTAGATGCGATTGAGAATGGATGTGAACTCGTTGCGCCGGGACAGGAGGGGATTAAGAGCCTGAGTCTGTCAAATGCCATGTATTTGTCTTCGTGGAAGAAACGAATGGTGAATATACCACAGAGTGATGATGAAATGTTCTGGCTTGAGGCAGAGTTTGAGGGAGCATTTCGGAGAAAGGGGCTATAAATGTGTTACTGATTATGAAATGTTGAAAATAGTCTTCAATATGGAATTTGAAAATATGGCTAAGGAAGAATTTTTTGCAGTCGATTTAATTGATGAGGATTTCAGTTATTACCAATCCTTTAGAGAAATCCAAAATTTAGGACTTTATAAAAAGTATGTGAATTGTTATAGGGAAGGGGAAACAAGAAGATTAGTAAGTGATAAGATTAAGGTTGTTTACTTATTCATCATATGTGGGAATTATCATCTATACTTTAAAGGAAAGTCTAAGAAGGGAAAACTGTCAGGAGTAGAGTATACATTATGTGAATAAGGTGGTTAAAAAGGCAGCCGCCATGGTTGCCTTTTTTTTATTGGTAAATTTCAGATACAGTCAACCGCTTTTGTAGATGAAAATTTGCTGAAAATGAATCAATTCTTCAACCTATAGAGAAAACGAAGTGAATCCCTTGGCTGAAATGGAATGATTTGAAGCAAAAGGGATGCAAACCAATGGTAAAATCTGGTAAAATAAAAGAAAAAGGATTTTGGGATGATGAAAAAGGTTTGCATAGTATTGTCTTTGTCATTATTAATCATAACATTAAGTGGTTGTGGCGGAACTGTAGAATCTTCTGTGCAGGAGCGTACAGAATCCACCGCTGAACCTCATGTGGTACACATTTCTTCCGCTGCGATAGAGGAAACAAGCATGCCTCAGCCTGCACCGACAGTGATGGACTGGGATGAGGTACTTACACTTACCGCAGAGTATCTGCCGGATGTGGACGCAGTGAATAGTGTACTTCCAGAGCCGGTTACGGTATTGGACTATGACTTGGGTGATATAGATTATAATGGGAAAGAGGATATGGTAATTGTATATGAATATCCGGAGACAGTAGGGGAACAGCTTTCCTATCGTACCTTAGCGGTATTTACACATGGGGATGGATACGAATGTATTGCTTTCCATGACTCCATTATTTTAGATAGCGAATCCGGCGGAACCTTTGGAGATCCGTTTCAGTATGCACGGATAGAGGATAATGGAGAACTGCACATTAAATTTTATGGCGGAAGTTCCTGGCGCTGGGGATATGATTTATGGTTTGAACTAGTGGATGGAGAATTTTTGTTGCACCGTTTTGTGGATGAGTATTCTTATTCGCTGACAGGAGATTATGTGGCACTGAACCATAATTTCTTAGAGCAGAGAACCACCTGTGATGCTTACTGGTATACAGAATGTGAGAATTATGGTTTGTTGTATGAGTATCCTTGGCCGGAGGAGCTTGGGGTGCTGAAGTTTACGGAAATCACCGATCCGATGGGAGTAGAAGTTCCTGAGCTGGATGTACCGCTACCGGTCTTTGATACCTTCTATGCCAATGAGGATAATCGAAGCAGATTTACCGACTTTTCGGCAGAAGAGGTTCTGGATAAGGTAAAGGAAGAGCGTTACCCGGATATGGAAAAGGTCATGTATGACACGGATGTGATATATCCGGAGGATATATCTGCTTTTCTGGGCTATGAGATGTCGGGATATTATTACGAGAGTGCAGATGGAACTCAGCTTTCTTATTGGACTGCTGTTTTTGATGAGGAGAAGGGGTGGCAGCATGAAATAAGAATTAGAGGCGAGGATGTATTTCATATATTTTTGTATACAATGGAATGAATTTGAGTGAAAGACCGGCATATGCCGGTCTTTTGTATCATAGAAAAAGAACAAAATGTGTGGTATCGTAGATAATGAGTTTATTTTGAATTATGAGGAGAGTATGAAAATGAGTAAGAATTACACAAGTACCGTTTCTTTTTATCAGGGAATGGAAGGTCAGCTTATGCCGGGAGAAACAATTATTTGGAGGGGCAGACCAAAGAAAAGTGCATTTGTGCTGAATTCCAGTATTAAGATGGCGCCCTTTGCCATTATCTGGCTTTTGGTGGATAGCTCCTTTATTGTGCCATTATTGGGGGCGGGTTCCGTATTTGGACGAATGATATGGTTCTTTATTCCGTTTTTTGCCATTCATCTTTTACCGGTATGGATTTGGCTTTTTAACATGATAACAGCTTGCGGTAGATGGAAGAATACGGAATATGCAATTACAGATAAGAGAATTATCATGTGTAATGGTCTGGTTGGTTATGAATTTCAGAGTGTTTATTATAAGGATATCGCTCATGTTTCTATGCATGTGGGCGCAATCGACCGTTTCTGTGGAGTAGGGGATATTGCGGTTTCGTTGAATTTTGATATTGATGGACAAAATGCAGGAAGTGCAAAGCTTTTGGATTTGGAGAGACCGGAAGAGGTGTATGCCATTTTACAGAGAACGGTGCTGGATGTGCAGACGGATATTCATTATCCCAATGCACTTCGTCCGGAGGAAAATCCGGGATATAATACACAGTATCGCCCATAATAGTTCTTTTTGTCACTTGACAATATGGCTAAAAGTGTTAAAATTATTCTCAGTTTTATATTTTGACGTTGATAAGGAATAGTATAAGTCCTAAGCTTTCAGAGAGCTGCCGGTAGGTGTGAGGCAGTAGTGGATGATTTAGAACTCACCTTTGAGTCCCTGTGGGGAAATGTATTAGATTTACAAGTAGTCGCAGGCGGGTGCTCCCGTTACAGAGTGTAAAGTGCGCAGATATTTATATTTGCGAATTAGAGTGGTACCACGGAATTGTAAGCCCTTTCGTCTCTAGATACGAAAGGGCTATTTTTATTTTTAGGAGGAAACAAAATGGCAGTACCTTATAATCACAAAGAGGTAGAACAGAAATGGCAGGCTGTCTGGGATAACGAGAAGGCTTTTAAGACTTCTGATGACTATTCCAAGCCAAAGTATTATGCACTGGTTGAGTTCCCTTATCCTTCAGGACAGGGACTTCACGTAGGTCATCCAAGACCTTATACCGCACTGGATATCGTAGCTCGTAAGAGAAGAATGCAGGGCTACAATGTACTTTATCCAATGGGATGGGATGCATTCGGTCTTCCTACCGAGAACTATGCAATCAAAAATCATATCCATCCGAAGATTGTTACCAAGAATAATGTAGAGCGTTTCAAGGCGCAGCTTCACAGCCTCGGTTATTCTTTTGACTGGGACCGTGAAATCAATACCACCGATGAGGATTACTATAAGTGGACCCAGTGGATTTTCCTAAAATTATTCAAGGAGGGTCTTGCATATAAGAGTGAGATGCCTATCAACTGGTGTACCGGTTGTAAGGTAGGTCTTGCAAACGAAGAGGTTGTTAACGGCGTTTGCGAGCGTTGCGGCAGCGAGGTTGTCCGTAAGGTTAAGAGTCAGTGGATGCTGAAGATTACCGAATATGCTGACAAGCTTATCGAAGGTCTTAATGATGTAGATTATATCGAGAGAGTTAAAGTTTCCCAAAAGAACTGGATTGGAAAGTCTCAGGGTGCTGAGGTTGACTTTACCTTAACCGGTAAAGAGGATAAGCTTCGTATTTACACCACCAGACCGGATACCTTATTTGGTGTTACTTACATGGTTGTTTCTCCGGAGCATCCTGTGATTGATAAATACAAAGATGAGATTAAGAACTGGGATGACGTGGTTGCATATCGTGAGATGGCGTCCAAGAAGTCTGATTTCGAGCGTACTGAGCTGGCAAAGGATAAGACCGGTGTTATGATCGATGGTCTTACTGCAACCAATCCGGTAAATGGTAAGGAGATTCCTGTATGGATTTCTGACTATGTACTGATGACTTATGGTACCGGTGCGATTATGGCGGTACCAGCTCATGATGAGAGAGACTGGGAGTTTGCGAAGAAGTTCAATATGCCTATTATTGAGGTAGTATCCGGCAGCGAAGTAAGCGTACAGGATGCATGCTACAGTGATGTGGCAACCGGAACTTTAGTGAACTCTGACTTCCTTAACGGTTTGTCTGTTGCAGATGCAAAGGAGAAGATTTCTGCATTCTTAGAGGAGAAGGGTATCGGAAATAAGAAGACTAACTTTAAGTTGCGTGATTGGGTATTCTCCAGACAGCGTTACTGGGGTGAGCCTATTCCTATTGTGATTTGTGATAAATGTGGCTTCGTTCCTTTGGATGAAAGCGAGCTGCCTTTAGTTCTTCCTGAGGTGGAAAGCTATATGCCTACCGATAACGGTGAATCACCTCTTGCGGCAATGACGGATTGGGTGAATACCACTTGTCCTTGCTGTGGCGGTGCTGCAAAGAGAGAGACCGATACTATGCCTCAGTGGGCAGGTTCTTCTTGGTATTTCTTAAGATATACCGATCCTGACAACAAAGAAGCTTTGGCAAGTAAGGAAGCTCTTGATTACTGGATGCCTGTAGATTGGTACAACGGTGGTATGGAGCATACCACACTTCACTTACTGTACTCCAGATTCTGGCACAAGTTCTTATATGATCAGGGAACTGTACCATGTGCAGAACCTTACCAGAAGAGAACCTCTCACGGTATGATTTTAGGTTCTAACGGCGAGAAGATGAGTAAGTCTCGTGGAAACGTTGTTAATCCGGACGAAATCGTACAGGATTTTGGTGCAGATACTCTTAGAACCTATGAAATGTTTATCGGTGCCTTTGATTTATCAGCAGCGTGGAGCGAAGAAGGCGTAAAGGGATGTAGAAGATTCCTTGAGCGTGTATGGAAGCTTCAGGACCTTGTGGTTGACGGCGATGACTATAGCGAAGATATGGTTACCAAGATGCATCAGACCATCAAGAAGGTTTCTAACGACTTCGAGAACTTAAAGTATAATACTGCGATTGCAGCTATGATGGCTCTTATCAATGACTTCTATAAGAAGAATTCCTTGACCAGAGGTGAGTATAAGACTCTGATTACTTTACTTAACCCTGTTGCACCTCATATCACTGAGGAACTTTGGTCCATCCTTGGATTAGAGGGCAGAGTTTACCAAACTACTTGGCCGGAGTATGATGAGGCTAAGACGGTAGAGTCTACTATCGAAATTGCTGTTCAGGTAAATGGTAAGGTGAAGATTACTATGAATATTGCAAAGGATGAGGACAAGGATACTGTTATCACTAAGGCGAAGGAAGCACTTGGGGATAAGCTCTCCGGCAATATCGTTAAGGAAATCTATGTTCCGGGAAGACTTGTGAATATTGTTGTAAAATAAATCTGGATATTAAAAAATCCGTCAGTGTTAAACTGGCGGATTTTTTTGCTCTTTTACTTTGTTTAAAACCTTATCAATTTGTTCAAGTTCTTCCGGCGTACTATATTTTTTGATTGCAGCAATGGCGGTGTTGACTTCCTTTAAGGATAGAAGAAGCCCCTGTTCCTTGGCGTATTTTAGCTTTGGCATTAGCTTCATCATTAATTCTTTCTGGCTTGTAACCTGGGAATTGTCGTGTAGCTCTTGGATAAATTCCAGCTTGCGTATATCAATATCTCTTACGGATTCGTCATTCATCCATATTGGTCTCTGTTTTTGGTTCTGAGTCTGTTCCATTCATACCTCCAAATTGATTCATCATATCAAAAATATTTTCCATACCACCCATTCCGCCCATGTCTCCCATACTGCTCATGTCAAAACCATCGGGAAACATATCCTTCATGGAGTTCACCATTTCCATCATTTCTTTCATGTTGTTTAAATTTTCCATCATACTTTTCATAGATTTCATTTTTTCGCGCTCCTGTGGTGGAAGATAGGGCTCTATCTCATTATAGATATGGGTGATATCACTTTCCTTGCGCTGAAAGAAGAGTTCTCTTCGGTTTTTTAGCAGATTCATGGTGTAAGTCAGCTCCATAAATTTTATGTAGAATGCCAACATCCCTTGCATGGAAGGACTGATAAATGGTATCAGAATTTTCATGAGCTGAATCTGTGGATTTGTACAGAGGGTATCAAAGGTTGCGATTGAATCCTTTTGCGTATGCTCACATTTAATAAGTTCCATTTTACCCTCCTTTTTTCTATATGTATGCGGGAATAATCAGATTATTCGAGAAAAAAGGACCGGCAAGTGTATAGCCGGCCCTTCAGAAAAGAATTGATTAGCAGTTGCAGCCGTTGTTGCCACCGCAGATGCAGGAAAGAAGAATAATCCAGATAATCCAGCTGCAAGAATTATTGTTGTTGCCACAGCCGTCATCACATCCGCAGTTTGAACCGCCAAGGATATTGCCGAAGCCACATCCATTAGAACAGTTGTTGTTGCCGCAGAAGAAGAATAAAATTAAAATCCAAATGATGCTATTGCATCCTCCGCCGAAGTTTGAAGAACATGAACCGCAATTAGTAGCTGTTAAATCGCTCATTACGATACCTCCTAAAAGTTTTTTTGTTTATACTTCATGTTATGCGTGACAGCTTGGCACTGTTCTCTTAATTTTATTTTTTTATCAAAAATACACACAATTCAAAGCAGCACTCGCAAAACCGCTGCTTCGCAGCATTGATTTTTGCACATAGGCTGAACACAATTCAAAGCAGCATTCGCAAAACCGCTGCTTCGCAGCTTTTCTTTTGCTCATATATGGCTTCGCGCCATATAGATTTATGAAAATATTCTAAAACAAGCAAGCTTGTTCAGAATATTTATCATAAATCTGCATTGCTTTGAATTGTTGCAAAAAAATATTGAAAATTTCAACATATGTAGTATACTGAATATAGTACTTTGAGGTGAGTATGCCCTTTTTGGCAATAGAGATAGAGTTCATATATGGCTGATAAGATTTTTATAGTTGAGGGGCGGCAGTATCGTACAGAATCAGATTATAACAGAGCCCTACATGATAAGAAAATAATAGAGAAGATTCGAGCAGAAGTAGATGTTAATAATCCGGAAGCACTTAAGGCATTGGTGAAGGAACTCAGACTG
>JAFUKH010000006.1 GCA_017467845.1 Lachnospiraceae bacterium
AATAAAAGCGGCTCCGCAAACTGCTTGATTACAGCCAGTTCATAAATCAGCGCAGAGTTGAACATACTATCCGCCTCCTCCTGGAACGGAAAAATATACTTTTCCTCTCCCCTACGTACGGATGCCCACATCTCCATGGTCTGTCTTGCATCCGTATTACGGGTTCTGGCATCTCGCACCATACGGCGAAGAAGTCTTCCGTCCGTAGTCGGAATACGGTTATGTGCATCTACATTCAGCGAAGTAAGAGCACTGATATAAATCTTATACTTACTCTCATCCGGTAACGCGGTAGATGTCTTAGGATTCAATCCATGGATTCCTTCTACAACCAGAATGTCATCCTTGCCAAGCTGCATGAATTTGCCATTATATTCTCTCTTACCGGTCTTGAAGCTAAAGGTAGGAAGTTCCACTCTCTCCCCCGCAAGAAGCCTGCTCATATCCTGATTAAAAAGCTCCACATCAATCGCTTCCAAGCATTCAAAATCATAGTTTCCGTCTTCATCGCGTGGACAGAACTGGCGATCCTTGTAATAATCATCCAATCCAATGGGATGAGGTACTTTTCCCAAAGTACGGAGCTGGATGGACAATCTATGGGAGAAGCTGGTCTTACCGGACGAAGAAGGACCGGCAATCATGACAAATTTTACATGATTTTTAGAAACAATATCCCTTGCAATTTCGCCGATACGTCTCTCCTGCTGTGCTTCATGAACCAGAATCATATCACTTAATGATCCATTACAAATGCAGTCGTTTAAGTCACCTACATTTTCAACACCGATTTCCTGTCCCCATTTTTCAGCTTCCTTCAAGGTCTTAAATAACTTTGGTCTATCCACAAAAGGCTGAAGCACTGTGGGCTCCTTCTGTGTGGGAAGCACCAACATGAAGCCTTCATCATAAGCAAGCACATCAAACAGCTTCACATAGCCTGCATTTGGAAGCATGTAGCCATAATAATAATCATAATAGCCATCCATCTCATATACATTGACATAGGAGCTTCTGCGATATTTTAAGAGCTTGATTTTATCCACCATACCCTCTCTCTCAAAAAGCTCCATGGCATTATCCATGCCGTAGGCTCTCTTCATGTATGGTACTTTTGCGTCCACCAGCTGTTGCATTCTTGCCTTGATTACATCTGCATTCTTTTCATTGACAGTAATCCCATCATTTACATATATATATGTTCCGTTACCTACGGAGAACTGCACTCTACATTTCTGTAGTACCGCTTTTCCAAACAGGTCATTGACCGCCTTCAAAAAGAGCATAGTGGCACTGCGCACATAGGTCTTATGCCCAATAGGATCTTTTAGCGTAAAAAACTCTATGGTACAATCCTTTTTCACTGTTTTAAAAAGCTCTTTGATTTTCCCGTTTACAGATACCAGAGCAATCAGATTGTCATATTGCCCCTGAAACTCATTCACAATCTCTTCATATGTAGTTCCGTTATCAATCTCTCTCTTTTGTCCCATTACATCAACAATTGCCAATTTCAAATACCTCCTTCTTAAGAAAAAAAGCCCGCCTTCCCCCCGGAAAGCAGACCTCTTATACAAAGTACCTTTTTGCTGTTTGCACTCGTTCTAAGCTACTGCGTACTTCCGATATACGTGCCATGGCACTATCACTTACACGCTCTATTAGCTCATCCAATAAATCCTTCTGGACACCCTCTAAAAAGTTCAAATACTGCAAAAGTACAGGATGACGCTCCCTTAAAAGCAGTGGACCGAACTCATCCCAAAGCTCCTGCTCCTCCTCTGAAGAAGCAGTGAGCTCATCACCATCATAAAAACATCCGGGAGTCACCCGCATCATGGGGTAATATTTCCCTTCCTCATATATCATATCTTCCTGCAAGATAATAAGTTCCTTTTCCCGAAGAAACTGACGAAAAAGCTTTAAATCCGACTGAGGCTGCAAAATCAATTCCCGCATAGTCAGTACCCTGTCCATGCCCTCTTCTAGGATTTTCATCATCAGCTTACCGCCCATACCGGCACAAATCATGGCCTGAGCATCCCCGGCCTCTAAAGCCTGCAAGCCATCAGAAAGTCTGGTTTCAATAAATTCTCCCAGACCATAGCTTTTAATATGCTCCTGAGCTCTGGAGAGAGGACCACTGCGCACGTCCATGGCATAAACGAACGGTGCAATCTTCTTTTGTACCAGATAAATGGATACAAAACCGTGGTCACATCCCACATCGCAGGTTACATAGCCCGGCGAAAGTAGCCTTGCCAGTGCCAGCATTCTTGCAGAAAGATTCACTTCCTTACCCATTAATCCAGATAATCCTTTAACTTACGGCTACGGCTTGGATGACGAAGCTTTCTCAGAGCCTTTGCCTCAATCTGACGGATACGCTCACGGGTAACGTTGAACTCTTTACCAACCTCTTCCAACGTACGGGCACGTCCATCATCTAATCCAAAACGGAGACGAAGTACCTTCTGCTCTCTTTCGGTCAGAGTTCCAAGTACCTCTACCAGCTGCTCCTTAAGTAAGGTAAATGCTGCTGCATCTGCGGGAACAGGTACATTGTCATCCTGGATAAAATCGCCTAAGTGGCTATCCTCTTCCTCGCCAATGGGCGTCTCTAAAGATACCGGTTCCTGACTGATTTTCAGGATTTCACGTACACGTTCAACAGGCATACTCATCTCTTCTGCAATTTCTTCCGGAGATGGTTCTCTTCCCAGCTCCTGAAGCAGCTGACGGCTTACACGAATCAACTTATTGATGGTTTCTACCATATGAACAGGGATACGAATGGTTCTTGCCTGATCCGCAATGGCTCTGGTGATTGCCTGACGAATCCACCATGTTGCGTAGGTAGAGAACTTATAACCCTTACGATAATCAAACTTCTCAACTGCCTTAATAAGACCCAAGTTGCCTTCCTGAATCAGGTCAAGAAAAAGCATACCTCTTCCCACATATCTCTTGGCAATACTTACAACCAGACGAAGGTTAGCCTCTGCAAGACGCTTCTTAGCCTCCTGATCGCCCTCCTCCATTCTCTGTGCAAGTTCGATTTCTTCCTCTGCACTAAGGAGAGGAACCTTACCGATTTCCTTCAGATACATACGAACAGGATCTTCAATACTTACTCCGTCAGGAACAGACAGGTCAATATTTTCAACGTCCACCTCATCTTCTTCGGTGAGGATAATTTCATCATCCACCGGAATATCATCCGTCTCAGTAATACGAAGGACGTCAATTCCTGAGATTTCCAATGCTTCAATCAGCTTCTCGAACTGCTCTTCGCCAAGAGGAATATCGGAAAAGAAATCTGCAACCTCCTGATATTCCAATACATTTTTCTTTTTCTTTCCTAAAGCAAGGAGCTCTTTTACCTTCTCCTCATATCGTGCTTGTGTGTTTTCATCCATAACCATGGTTTCCATCCTCCTAATGCGCTCTATGTCAGTCAATAGAGATACGCGTTTTTGCCAGTTCCTCCAAGGCCTTCTTACCCTGGATTACTTTATTCAGTGCCGTTACATCAGCTCCCAGCTGCGAAGTAAAGTATTCGTAGCTGTTCTTCTTCACCGCATAAAGAATATCATGAAAAGCCTTCTCACGCTCCTGCGGTGTATTGATCTCCGGCAAATTGGTATTAAATAATTCTGCGGCCTGCCTCTGCTCTTCTTCGTCAGTAAACATACTGATAATCGCAGCCGGATTATAATTCCCGTTTGCCAAATCTGCAAAAAGTCTCTCTGCAACTTTTCGGTACAAATCCTCCGTAAAATCCTCCGGAGAAATATACTTTTCTATCTTACTATAAATACCCGGCTCATCTGTAATCCAGGTAATTAATAGCCGTTGTGATTTTTTCGCCCCATCCTCCGGTTTATTCTTGGATTGAACTCCGGACTTGGGTCTTTCGATGGGCTTTGCAAGTCCTGTCTGGGCTGCATAGCTGTTTACAAGCTTTTTTAAATTAGCTTGTCCAATATTATATTTTTCTGCAATTGCCTCTAAATAATTCTCCCTCTCCACATCTACAGAGAATCCGCAAAGCTTCTTGGCAATCTCTTTATAAAAATTTGTTTTCGCTTCCGGATCCTTTAAATCAAAGCTCTGCTCTAAGATGCGTATTTCAAAGAAAAAGCTGTTCTCTGCTTTTGCAATCCGCTCCTCAAAAGCCTCTTTTCCTTCTGCCTTCATAAACTCATCCGGATCCTTGTAGGGCCGCATATTGATTACCTTACCGGAAAGGCCTGCATCCTTCAGAATGCCGATAGCTCGCAGTGCAGCTTTTACTCCCGCTCCATCACTGTCAAAGGCCAACAGCACACTATCCGTATATCTACGAAGGAGACCCGCCTGCTCGGGTGTAAACGCGGTTCCAAGTGCAGCCACTGCCTGTGTAAAACCTGCCTGATGCATGGCGATAACGTCCATATACCCCTCGCACAGGATAATGTTCCCGGCGCGGGAGGCTCTTGCAAAATTAAGCCCAAACAGATTGCGCCGTTTATCAAATACAGGTGTCTCCGGAGAGTTTAAATACTTGGGCTCTCCGTCACCCATCACGCGTCCGCCAAAGCCGATAACCCTGTTGTGTATATCCATAATGGGATACATCACCCTGTTCCAGAACTGACTGCTCATACCATACTTTTCGGAAAAGGATGCCAATCCCGATTCAATAATCAAATCATCCTCAAAGCCCTTGGACTTTAAATATTGCACTAACTCACCGCCGGTCTTACCGGAATATCCCAGTCCAAACCGCTTAATGGTTTCATCCGTTAACGCTCTGCGGCTCAAATACTGATATCCAATCTCTCCCTTAGGAGTTCTCAGCTGATAACAGAAAAACTTTGCCGCCTCCTTATTGACTTCTAAAAGTCTCATGCGACGGTTCTGTTTTTCTTTGGCAGCCTCATCATAGGATGCTTCCGGCAGTGTCACGCCGGCTCTGTCCGCCAGCACCTTGATGGCCTCCGGAAAGGAATAGTTCTCATAATTCATTACAAAAGTAAATACATTGCCTCCTGCTCCACAACCAAAGCAGTGATACATCTGCTTCGCTCCATTCACCGCAAAGGAAGGTGTCTTCTCATTGTGGAAGGGGCAACATCCCCAATGGTTAGCTCCCTTCTTCGTCATACGAATATATCCGGAAACTACATCCACTATATCATTTTTCGCTCTGACTTCTTCTACAAGCTCTTCCGGATAAAACACGTACTCCTCCTAAAAGTTCCAGCTTTTTGGTATATAAAGCTCATCATACTTTGCAACTGCAAAACGGTCCGTCATGGCACCCACATAGTCGCAAACCACTTTTTCTCTCGGCTCTCCGATAGAGAGAAGATTTAAATATTCTTCGGGAAGGTCATCCACATTCTTTACATAATGGGTATATAAGGTCTCCACCAGATACTCCGCTTTGCCCTCCTCAGCCTTCGCCACA
The DNA here is from genome assembly GCA_017467845.1 of Lachnospiraceae bacterium. GTDB lineage: Bacteria > Bacillota > Clostridia > Lachnospirales > Lachnospiraceae > Acetatifactor. Next base: position 5,456 of record JAFUKH010000006.1, read on the forward strand.
GGATTTAAATAAACTCTGTCAAACATAAATGTACGAATGGCATTCATTGCTTTCTCCACGTCCTCGGACATTTTGATTTCATTCTGCCCCAGGCTCGTGGTAACAATATCATGTATAAAATGATCCAGACGTTCTCCGGTAGTATACCCGATGACGTCACCGATTTCTTTTGGTACATCACTTTCCTTTAGGATTCCTCCACGAATGGCATCATCCATATCATGGTGGATATAGGCAATCTTATCGGAAAGTCTTACAATCTGTCCCTCCAGGGTATGAGGTTTCCCCTTGGTCTGATGGTTACGGATGCCATCCCTTACTTCGTAGGTAAGATTCAGTCCTCTTCCCTTTTTCTCAAGTAGTTCCACGGTGCGCACACTCTGTTCACTGTGCACAAATCCATGAGGACAAATACGATTCAGCGCACGCTCACCCGCATGCCCAAAGGGGGTATGCCCCAAATCATGTCCCAGCGCAATTGCCTCCACCAGTTCTTCATTTAACCTGAGCGCTCTGGCAATTGTCCGGGCATTTTGTGACACCTCCAGCGTATGAGTCAGTCTGGTCCGGTAATGGTCACCTTCCGGAGACAAAAATACCTGTGTCTTATCCTTAAGTCTGCGAAACGACTTACAATGGATAATACGGTCTCTGTCCCTTTGAAACACCGGTCTGATATCACACTGCTCTTCCTCTCTTTCTCTACCATTAGAATTCACACTCAAGGTAGCAAAAGGACTGAGGTTCTCTCTCTCCCTTTCTTCCAGGGTTTCTCGAATCGTCTTCATAAATGCCTGCCTTTCTTAGATCTCCCATCTAAAAACAACAACACTTTCGTCCTCTAATTTATACATTCTGCGTTCCTTTTAGAATTCCTTTATTTTTTTCAAAAAACATCTACAATTTTTCTAAAAATGCAACCTTTTTCGTACGGCATTACGAAGTCTTTTCAGCGACAACGTAGTGATAATTACAGCATCCACGATTACGCACACCGTAATGACGATAGCCGACCAATCAATGGAGATAGGCCCAGAAAGATAATTATCAATCAAAACCTCCAAGCCACCACAGATGACTGCTACACCTGTAAAAAAGTACAATGCTCTTGTCAAGAAAGATTGGGGCAATTTTGTAAAGCAAAATGCCCAGATTTCACACACAATGGTAAGAAATACCACAATAGGTAACCCCAGACGAATAAACCATAAATCGCTCCCCACAAGGTAAGTAAGCAAGTACAGATAGAGCACTGTTGCACAGCCGTTATAAAAAAGCGAAATATAAACACTCTGCTTCCGATAAATAAGTACCGGAATCAAAATTACCCAAAGAAGCACACAAGCTCCGATAATTGCCAAAGACCATAGATAGCCTTCAAATACCAGCGCATTTAAAAGCCCGCAGGTTGCTGCAATGGAGCAGAGGGCTACTGTCACCAAAATAGCCAAATCCTGACGTTTAACTTCCTCTACCATTCCCACATTTTTGGGAAACGGTGATGATACTTTATCAAAAGGTACTGCATTGGGATTAATCACCGGAGTTTCACAGAGAGGACATTCCTGCAGAGAACCGTCCAGCTCCACACCACAATTCACACAATAGGACATCTATTTTCCCTCCTGACTATAGGTTCTGTTGCTTTCAATCTTGACATGAATTCCATCCTTCACCAGCTTACGGAAGAAATTCCGCTCCACATCAGCCTCCACAATTCCGCTTCCGAAATTAATCGTCATAATGTCACCAAAACTGATAATGGCACAATTGGTTCTGGTAGAAAAAGGCTGCCCCATATAAATGTCAAATCTTTCAATATATTCTTCCATCCCCTTCGGTACCTTCATGGCTCCCATATTGGTAAGGCCCGCAGAAGAATTCTTATCCTGCACCTTGGTATAAAACATACGCACCACATAATCCTTTACGAACAAGGGAACGACGCGGATAAATGCATTTCTCTGAGTTGCTGCATTGGTAGTAATATCTCCCCGAAGAAGATTTTTATTGATATGATACTGCATAAAATTATGCACCTGCACCACAATATCTTCAAAGGTATAGTCCCCAAGTCTGGGGTCGATTCCCGGGTAAATCATTGTTATAAAGTTCCTAAGGGTAATGGACGGAAAGAACCTGCGCAGATTCACCGGCATAGCTATTTTTACCGGTCGCAGGGATAAACGTTTATCCGCAAGCTGCTTTTCATGCAGGGCATAAATCAGCACCGCGTTCAAATATTCGGTAATCGTCGCATTATACTTCTTAGCAACAGCCATTACCTCTGCTACAGACATTACACCATTAATAATATTCATGGTATAGAAGGGTTCCTTGGTACCTCTTACACGATAGGTCTTCTCCTGTGGTCTGGGCGGACACACCTTAGAGTTGGCATATTTCATATACGCATCCTCCAACTCTCCGGGTGCCGGTGCTTCATTAATATCCAGGACAAACCCACCATTCTCAATCTCTGCTCCCAGAAGTCGTAAATAGGTAGCAGTCACTGTCAATAGTACACACATTCCTCCGGTACCGTCTCCCAAGCTGTGATGTGCCTCCAGTGCAATCCTGTTACGATAATAATAAAAACGAATCAGATATCTGTTGTTCCCTTTGAAATGCATAGGCTGACACTGATTCTTCACATCCTTCTGCACAAAAGGTCCCGGTCTGTTATTCGGCTCCAAATATCGCCAAAACACACCGGTACGAATAGCTGCTTTATAGGTAGGGAAACGGGGAAGTGCCATATCCACAGCCTTTTGTAAAATATCCGGCTGAATCTCCTCTTTCAGAAGCACGCTTAGTCTGTACACCGAAGAAAAATCTCTTCTCTGCAACGTGGGATATACAATTGCTGACAAATCCAATTTATACCAATCCTTATGTTCTATCTGCATAAATATGTCCTTTCAAAATTGTTTTTCCCTCTTTTTTATTGATTATACAATGAAAATACAAAAAAAAATACCATCACATTTGACATTTTCCTCATAACATGGCAAAATGGAAATCGTATTGTTAACCTAATCATTACTAAGAGGATACTATTATGAAAAAAGAAGTTGTTATGAAGGACATTTATACCATCCACGAACACTCCCTGGCTGCACTTGTAAATGTAGCATGTCAGTTTTCCAGTGAGACATTTTTAGAATGTGGCACTCTGCATATCAATGCAAAAAGTATTATGGGAATTATTGCTTTCAATCCCGTGCCCGGCTCCACCGTTACCATCAACTGTGAAGGTGCAGATGCCGAAGAAGCACTGGAAGCAATGTCCAAATTTTTAACTTGCGAATAAGGCTAAAAAGGTAGGCAAAATGCCTACCTTTTAAATTTATTTTCTCTTTTTCATCTCTGTTTTCTTCTCGTACATCATCTTGTCTGCACGACGCACCGTAGCCGCAAAATCATAATCTGTCCGGTAATCGTATCTTGCATAACCATAGGCCACCTTGATTTCAAATTGGTCAGGATGATCCAGATTGTACTTTGTAGTCAGAATATCAAATTCCTTAAGCCATTCCTCCAGCTGCATCAATGATATTCCCTGAAGCACTACATAAAACTCATCTCCACCGATACGGCAGCACACTCCACTATCCCCGAATACATCTTTAATCAGATTCGCCGTATTTTTTATCAGAATATCACCGTGATCATGCCCTCTGGTGTCATTACAAGTCTTCAAGTTATTAACATCAAATACAATAAAGAAACAGTTTCCCTTATCCAGGTCAATGTTTTGAACATAATCTTCATAGTACATACGATTGTACAATCCGGTAAGACGATCATGGAGAGCCATCTTCTCAAAACGCTCTGCTTCCAGACCGATATCCATCAGCTTCTTCGTATCCTGAATAGTGAAGCAGGCCATAATCACCACGTAAACAAGGAGAGCTGCCACACCAAATATCATATTGCCGCCATTATTAAAGCGATAGTATACAAACATATCGATTGCCATTCCGAAAATACAAAGGAATGTACACATAATGGTAACTACCAGCTTATCATTCCACTGGGAATGCTTGGCCTCCCAGACAATGAATCCCACAATCAGCCCCATCATAACCACAATCAATATATGCGTTATCCACAGAGTCTCCCTAAAATCTGCCACATTGTACCACTGTAGAATTACCAACAAAATGGAAAAAGCACTGCATATTATGGCCATATAATCCCACATTTTTTTCTTTGACGAAGAAAACTGGTATCTGACAAATAAAATGAAGGAGGTAGGCATGGTTGCCAATGAAATAAGTGCCATGGCAGATGCCGTAAGAGGATTACTAAACAGGTAATTTGCAGCAGACATATCCGTCAGTTTCCACAACCCGGTCTCTATTGCAAAAATTCCCAGCATCAGAATTCCATTCTCTCTGTCTCCTGTATATTTGTATGCGCATGCAAGAACTACCAGAAGAATACCGATTGTTAAAGAGAGCATACCTAGAATGGCAATAGCCACATTTTCCTTCAGAATGTGGAGAAAAATGCCGTACTCCGTGCCACAATAAAAGGTCACTTCATCCCCTGCTTCCTCAGAATATACCGGTGATACCCTCACCGTAAAATACTTTCCGTTATCCGAAGCAGTTACCACAGCAGACGGCCAAAGACATCCACTGGTCTTACCAAAGGAATTACTTACCATGGGCTCCAGATCGTAAACTTTCTCCCCTCCATTATACATCTCTACTTCATTATGTACTGAATAAAATGTAATACATGCCCCATTGGCAGGAATATTATTCATCACCCAACGATACTCATAAGTCACTCCCTGTGGCGCATATATATCATCTAACCGAATCTTCTCATAATTTTCTATCTTGTAACACTTTGTATCCCATTGCTTCCGGTATTCGGAAACATCCATCCCAAACTGAATATATAGCAGCATCAATACAACCATTCCAAGGCTAACCATATACGCAGTAAACGAAATTTTCTTCATAAAATCTCCTATACCCTTATCTTACAGAAAAAGCCCCTAGAAACTACTAGGGGCCTAATATGCAGGAAAAGGGACTTGAACCCTCATGATATTGCTATCACATGGACCTGAACCATGCGCGTCTGCCAATTCCGCCATTCCTGCGCGCAAGATACATTTTATATCCTTTTCGCAAGAATGTCAATATAATTTTCAGAAGTTTCTACACAATTAAAACAATGAATCGAATAAAGTTCCGCTGATACCAAGTGTGTTATATGTAGCACTGCTGTTGTAAGTACTTGCACTTACTGCTTTATAATCAACAGCACTCTTCAAAAGATCAATCTGCGAATCCTGAACATGACCATAAGAACCTCTTCCCTGGAACACCTCAGCCACCTTATCAACATCTGCTGCAAGGAACGTCTTCTTATCTATAGAAAGAGTATCATCCTCGTTGATGGTAATACCAATCTTAGCCAAATCGTCTTCATACATCTCCGTATTGCTGATTAATGTAAGTGCCCGATTATTCACCGTGGTATCACTAACCTCTACCGCACTCTCTAAAGCAGCATTATAGCTATTAACATAGCCGTTAACTGCACTGTAGATTTCATCCATATTGCCTTCGGCCCATACAGAATCCTCCTCCGAAGTATACAACTTGCTCACTGCATCATCTAATGCATCAATCTTGGTCTGTGCAGTAGCTATCGTTTTCGTCTCTTCACTACTCTCGAGCTTCGTCGTATTCTTCTCCGCAAGTGAACTCACTTCCTCACTGGCATCCAAAGAATAATAAGCCTTCATCAGCTTACCGTAGCTACCGGTCTTAATACTGTTGTAATCTCCCAACAAAGAATAAAGTGAATTCATCCCGTAGGAACTGCCTGAATTATTATTCAAACTTGAAAATAAATAAGAAACATCGTTCTTCAACTGAATTGCCATAAATCCACCTCCATGTGTACTATGTATATTAATAGTTACAATTACCCATCCTTGTATCTTAATTATAGTACTTATCGGCCAATTTGGCAATCGTCTTTCTTTATTTGTTTTAAAAGAAATCTACGCCTGTACTTTAAGGATGCATACTCTGTAATCTGCTTCATATATGCCGTATCATAAAAGCCGCCTACAGCACCTACAATGGGAATTCCCTGCAAAAACTTCATGTAGAGAAGTTCTCCGGACAAAGCATTTGAGGTCCAGATAATATGCTGCTCCCGGTAGTATTCCTCCGGAAGCCGGGGACTTTCCGCAAAGAAATTCAGCTGTTCATCAATTTCTAAAAAAGCTTCCCCACCGGACACTGCTCCTCTGATAATCTGTAATATAAAATACTTTTCCTCTTCCTTCTCATAGTCAAAGCCATAGGAAACTGCAATCTCATAAATGCTACGAAGCATAAAAGACACCAACACCGGGATATCCGGAATCCCTACACCGAAGGCTCCCATTGCCGTTCCGGAAATCCCGGAGAGGGCCGTGTTTAACGCTGCCTTACCGGAAGAATTCTTCCGAAATACCTTTAGGGTCTTCTTATCCTTGGATACACTGTGGATATATTCCTTTACTTTATAATCATTCTCTGCCTTTTTCTTGTTGTAAGTTTTCTCCAAAATCGGCGTAGCCTTCTCAAACAAAAGAGAAAATGCCTTCTGAAACGCCATATTCAGCGTATCCTGTAATTTATCCGGTACCTTTCCCTCCAAGGCTTTATTAATCAAACTTTTCTTTTGTTGTTGTCTGCTATCCGCAAATTTTCTTTCCTTTTTCACAAGGAGATTCCACTCTGCCTCCAGTGGATTTTGCTTTTTAAATATATTGGTCATTTTCTTACTCCCTTTCCGGATTTATTATAAAAGAAATTCCGTAGTGTGAAAAGGTGCAATCAAAAAATGCAGCCACAAATCTAATGACTGCATTTTCACACTTATACAGTTAACAATTCTTCTGACAATGCAATAATCTGAGGAGCCAGCTGTTCTCTCTTTTTCCGGGTTATTTTCTTATAAACTGGATAAGCAAAGCCCATTACTACCATTCCCAATATTCCCACAAGAATTCCTACCACGAATAAAGATTCACTCCACACCATGGTGCAACACATACCCACGCCTAGAAGCAGACATCCTATCACACCAACTGCTAAAGAAGCTGCCTGTCCGGCAGATTCCACACTTCTGTCCAGTTTTCTGAGCGTCTCCATTTTATTCTCTTCCTTAGGAAGATACTTTTTGCGAATAGCCTCCACTTCACTTTGCTGCTTTGCAGAATATGTATACTCAAACTGCTCATTGTTTTTCATATTATTTTCCATTTCATAATCTCCTCTTCCATCAAGCATACTCACATGTTATATGGGTATCTTAAACTGCTGGTATTAAATTAACGTTTGGGAAATGTTAAAGTTTTGTTTATTTCTTAGCATTCACCTACATTTCTTTAAAAAACGAAGCTACGCCTTATCAATCAGACACACTCCGTTTTCCTTATACCAAACTTGTCTTTTTAAGTACCCGATTACTAATTGCTCCAAGACCTATCGTAAATAGCAAACCGCCGATACAGCACAAACCAACATTCATTATCGTAGACCCAAGAGGCGTAATCATAGGAACCATCATAAATAGTAGCATTCCTCCCCCCAAAGAACCGCACAGTGCCAACCATGCCTTCTGCTTTGCAGCCACGCTGATCAGTACAAAAATTGGAACGAACACCAACATAAGAAGAATCTTTGCAAGCATACACATCACAAGATTTCCTGTCGTCAGCCCACAAAGGTCAAAGGACAACCCGGAAATTGCTCCTCCTAAGATTGTTCCAACAAAGTAAGCAACTAACAGCATTGCTCCACAGACAAATCCCATAACTGTCTTGGAAATAACATATTCACCCTTCTTTGCACGAACGGTAAACAGATTCTTTGCGTAACCACTTCTAAAGTCATCCGTGATAAACAGACATACAAACACAGCTACTGCCATAAACATCATATTGATATTACACATACCCATAACATCCATACCGCCCATAGCTTCTCCATCTGCGGTAGGTAACGTTCCAATAGACTGCCATGTATTTTCCGGTCCTTCCATAATCGTTTCCACTCCTGTTTGAGGATTTACAGAAACGGAACCATCCATCATTGACATCATGACCGTAATTAAAATGGGGATTACTAGTGCACAGGCAACAATAATGTAAAAATATTTTGTCTTAAACATTCTTCTAAAGTCTACCCTTAACATACTTTGAAGCCTGTTTTTGAAGCTGTTTTTTTCAAATTTTACAGTAGTCTCCATCTTAGTTGCCCTCCTTCATTAAGTCTATATAATATTCTTCCAAACCAATCTTATCTGTCATAATCTCCGTAACACAGATACCATTTTCATAGAGATATGCCACGATTTCTTCCGGAGTAGTCATATCATACACTCGGATATATCCAGCCTCGTCTTCTTCCACACGAGAATATTTACAACCGAGCAATGACTTCGCTCTATTCATATCAGCAGTTTGAATTGCCACATAAGTACGGCAGCTTGTATCAAGCTCATCTGCTGTCATTTCTTTTATCATTTTTCCATGTCGGATAATTCCGTAGTGAGTAGCCACTTTCTGAAGTTCTCCAAGAAGATGAGACGATACTACGATACTTCGTTTTCCGTCTTTCACAATATCCGTGAATACCTCTCGCATGATTCTCATACCATCGGCATCCAAACCATTTAAAGGCTCATCAAGCACAAGCAATGTGGGATTACCAAGCAGTGCCATAGCAATACCCACTCTCTGTTTCATACCAAGGGAGCAATTCTTAAATTTATTTCCTGCCGCGCCTTCCATTCGAACCATTTTCAGAACCTTTACCACTTCTTTTTCTGCATCCGGAATGTTTAAGTTTGTGGCTTGAAGCATCATATTATCCCAAACAGAAAGTCCCTTGAAACAACCCGGTGCCTCAATCAACACACCAACCTTTGCTCTCACATCTCCATCCGTATAATCCTTGCCATAAAGTTTGATAGAACCGCCACCGGTTGGAATAAGGCCACAAATCATTTTTTCCGTAGTGGATTTACCGGAACCATTTTCGCCAATAAAGCCATAAATTGCTCCCATAGGAACCGTCATATTTAGTCCACAAACTGCCTGCTTGGAACCGAAATTTTTAGAAAGATTTCTTATTTCTACAGCATTCATCCATGTCACCTCCCTTAATATACATCACTCTTAGAAAGAATCTTCGTGCCCAGCACATTGTAAATAACCGCCCACGCTACCGATACCACAATGCAGACAAACAATGTTCCAATGTTGCTTACAAGGCAAGCATTTACTGAAGATCCATATAAGAAAATGTTCAAGAAAGATGCCGGAAGAGAAAGATTCTCTACCACTGCAGCCACACCGATAATCAAAATTCCGGTTCCAAAGAAAAAGCTTGCTGCAATAGACACACCGAAATATCTTCTTAATATCACATTCAGGAATGTATAAAGACTTGCCCAGCCAATACTCATAATTATTTTTCCAAGAATGGCTATTACAAGTGAGCTGGCATTTACCTCAAGAGAATAGCCTGCAAGCACTCCACCGGCCACTCCACCAAGGAGATATGTAATACACATACACATCATAGCAAAAGCACAGACAATACTCTTAGACATCATATAATCCTGCTTTTTTGCATGAGTCGTAAACAGCTGCTTCACATAACCGCTTCTATAATCATGACCAATGAAAATTGACACCATGATTCCGCCAAAAATAAATACCATATTCATATTTGCATAGTCAGCAATTGTGTTAATTACATATAAAGGCTCTGATGCTGCAATAATCTGCCAAACATTAGAATACAGCGGCTCCATTGTATTTCCGTTCTGATCCGGCATCATTGTCATAGCTGACACCATGGCAGGGATAATAGCCGCTATCGCCAGAAAAATATAAAACATGGGAGTATGAAAAAGTCGATAAAAATCCACACCAAGCATTCCCTTCAATCGCTTAGAAAAGCTTGGTGATTCAAATTTAAGTTCTTTATTTGCGTCCATCTACTTTACCTCCTTCTGTGACATCAATTCGATATAGTATTCTTCCAGACCAATCTTATTTTTCTTAATTTCGCTCACTACATGCCCATTCTTCATTAGATAATCTACAATAGAAGCGGTATCATCCACGTCATATACTCTGATATATTCCTCTTCCCTGCGAACATCTGCAAACTTCTTGCTAAGAATATCTTTTGCCCCCTTCATATCCTTTGTCTTCAAAGATACGAAAACTTGTGCCCTACTATCCATCTCCTGCGCAGACAGCTCCATAATCATTTTTCCCTGTCTGATAATTCCATAGTGGGTAGCAATCTTTTCAAGTTCACCGAGAATATGGGAAGAAATCAAAACGGTACATCCGTACTTCTGCGTAATATCTACCAGAATTTCCCTCATAATTCTCATACCATCCGTATCCAAGCCATTGATAGGCTCGTCCAAAATCAGAAGTGCAGGCTCTCCAAGCAAAGCCATAGCAATACCAATTCTCTGCTTCATACCCAGAGAACAGCTCTTAAATTTGATGTTTGCAGAGTCCTCCATACGGACAATCTCAAGTACTCGTCTGATTTCTTCATCACGGTTTTCAATTCCTAAGTTAATTGCTTGCATCATCAGATTCTGATATACGCTTGAACCCGGAAAACACCCCGGATCTTCAATCAACGCCCCCACTCTTACTCTGACTCCGGCATCCGTGTAATCTCTACCGAACAGCTTAATCTCTCCACTATCCGGAACAAGATGCCCGCAAATTAGTTTTTCTGTCGTAGATTTTCCGCTTCCGTTTTCTCCGATAAAACCGTAAATTGCTCCTACCGGCACCGTCATATTCAAATTATCTACCGCATACATTCCACGAAAGCTTTTCGATAGATTTCTGATTTCAATAGCGTTCATTTTGTCATCTCCTTTTATTTTCTTGTAATTATAGAGTCATTGGGGCATTGAACATTTACTCTACATTCATAATCTTTTCACTGAGTTCTATAATCTCTCCGGCATACATTTCTTTACGGGAAGCGAGAATGTTCTAATCCATCTCCATATACAAGCTTTCCAATTCCGGTCGACAATCAATAAAAATTTTTCCTAAAACCGGATCGAATTGTGTACCTAACCCCTCATCAATAATGGAAAAGGCTTTATCAAATGTAAACGCCTCCTTATAGCAGCGCTTACTTACCAGCGCATCAAAGACATCCGCAAGCGCCATAATTCGAGCCTCCACAGGAATGTTCTCTCCTTCAAGACCTTCCGGATATCCTTTTCCATCCCAACGTTCATGATGATAATGTGCGATATTGACAGCAGTTTCAACAAGTTCCGTATCCTCAACCTCTGCGAGCACTTTTTTAAGTACTCTTGCCCCTTCCGCAGAATGGGTTTTCATCTTTGCATATTCTTCATCCGTAAACTTACCCGGCTTCCGAAGTACTACATCATCAACGGCAACCTTTCCCAAATCATGCATAGGTGCAACTTTGATTACATTACTCAAAAAAGCTTGTTCAAATGCTAATTCCGGACTCTCCATCAATTTTTTTGCCAATATTTTAACCACTGCACTGGTCCGGTTAATATGCCCACCGGTACTGTTATCACGGCTTTCCACTACACTTGCCATGCCGGTGATAATAGAATCCTGCATCAGCTGAAGATGCCGGGTCTTTTCTTCCACCTCCGCTTCCAGCTTGGCGTTATAACTATGAATAAGATTTACATGCTCTTGCTGCTCGGTGATATCCTTAAGAAGCATACTATAACCTGCAAGCTTATTTCTATTGATGATTTTGGAAACCTTGCGTTCGTAAATTCTTCCCCCAACCTCGCATTTGTCATTCTCACCGGAAAAAATACATTGTAGCTCTTTGGAGATATTTCCACCTATTTTGGCACGTTCCAGACCAGGAAAGATTGCTTTTGCACTTGCATTGGCATCCAAATAGCCATATAAACTGTCTACAATGATATAAGCATCTTCCATCTGCTGAAACACCCATTCATGGCCCCAATCCGTAACACCGAAAAAGCCATCCGTAAGCATACTTACCACCACAGAAAGAATTGATAATGAGGCAAATATTGGTACGATATCTATTGTTGGCCTTACCAATAACTGAATCACCAAGGAAACAAGTACAACGAATTGTGCACCAATAAGTCTGGCCAAATTCTGTCGTTCTGAAGAAATTTTTGTTTGAAACATTCTGATTGTTCCATAAAGCAATCCCACAAATAGAATTGTGCACAGAGTACTGTACCGAATCAGATAAAGGGTAGACTGTTCAACCTGAACCGTCATATACCCCCAATTCCATTTCTGTTCAAACACAACTCTCCCGAACAGCCCATTACGCAATGTATCTTCCCAATATATTCCTGTTACAACACATTCAACAGCCCCCCAAATGTATATCACAAATTGAGGAATATTCAGTTTCAAATATGATATAAGGAAGCGCATTAAAAAGAAATAAAACATTGCACTTCCCATGTATTCAACTTTAAGTGCTGTCATTGCAGCACACCGCACTTTCGCTCTGCTGACTCCTACGAAGTAAGGCAATCGTTCCCGCAAAAGGAATCATAATACCAATTATCTGAATAACGCTCATTATCATCCTTGTCACCTCATTTGTAATTCAGTTTTAGCCCACACTTAAGTGCAGGCTAAAATTTAGAACATTTCTATTTGTGTGCGTTCTCGATGCGCTCATTGGCTTCTGCGATACGCTTGTTGGCTGCTGCAATCTGCTCTTCGCGCTCTTTCTGCATCATTTCCTGTCTCTGCTTTGGGGACATCTTTGCCTCTTCCCACTGTGCCTTGGATTCTGCCTTTACTGCTGCGAAATTCGCCTTATCAACCTCGTGCTGTGCCTTTGCGCTTTCCTTCATGTCGTTAAATGCTTTCTTTAAAAACTCTGCCATTGTTGTAATCTCCTTTTTATCAATTTACTAATTGTTTTTTGTTCCTCTTGATGATGCTATCTTAACTTAGTGTTTTTTATGAAATGTTTGGGAAATGTTAAAGTTTTATTAATAAAAAATATTTGACAGAAATCATTTCCTTCTGCTACAATCCAACTTGTCGCGTAGCCAAAAGGTGTAAATCCAGATAATGGATTTGCACCTTTTTTGTGTTTAAAAAAAGAGTTTCGCGGCAAGGAGGTATTATGAAAGAAGAAATCACGATGAACAAATTAGGAACAATGAAGGTTAATAAACTGATGCTTTCTATGAGTATCCCCATGATACTCTCCATGATGCTTCAGGCAGTATACAATATTGTAGATAGTGCCTTCGTTGCAAACATGCCCGAAAACGGTGAAATGGCATTAAATGCATTGACTCTGGCCTTTCCCGTTCAAATGCTGATGGTTGCTATCGGAATCGGTACCGGTGTGGGAACCAATGCTTTGCTCTCTCTCAGTATCGGTCAGAGCAATCAGGAAAAAGCGGCCAAGGTAGCCGGCAATTCCATGTTTTTAGGAATTGTAATCTATATCGTTTTTCTTTTATTCGGACTATTCGGTGTAGAGTTCTACGCTTCATCCCAGACCACTAATCCGGAAATCAAAGAGATGGTTGTAACTTATCTGCAGATTTGCTGTATTGCATCCATGGGTATTGTATTTTTCTCCATTTTTGAGAAGCTTCTGCAGGCTACAGGACATTCCGTGCACTCCACCATTGCACAGATTACCGGAGCCGTTGTCAACATCATTCTTGACCCAATCATGATCTATGGTTGGTTTGGCTGTCCTGCTATGGGTGTAAGTGGTGCCGCATATGCCACAGTAATCGGGCAGATTGCCTCTGCACTGCTGGGACTTATCTTCCACCTGAAACAGAATAAAGAGATTCCCCTTAAGTTTTTGTACATGAAACCTAATTTCGGCATCATCAAATCCATCTATTCCATTGGTCTTCCGGCAATTATTGCCCAGGCACTCATGTCTGTTATGACCTATGGTATGAACATTATTCTGGGCACCATCAGCGAATCCGCAGTTACTGCCTATGGTCTTTACTACAAGGTGCAGCAATTTATTCTCTTTGCAGCATTCGGTTTGCGAGATGCCATCACTCCTATCGTATCCTTCAATCGAGGTATGGGTAGTAAATCCAGAGTAAAAGAAGGTATTCGATATGGCCTGCTCTATACCGTTATCATCATGGTTATCGGATTAGCATTGATTGAAATCCTGGCTGTGCCGTTCTCTGTGCTCTTCGGACTTTCCGGAGAAACCAGTGAAATCTGTATTAGCGCAATGAGAATTATCTCACTCAGCTTTATCTTTGCCGGAATGAATATCGCTTACCAGGGTATCTTCCAGGCACTTGATGGCGGACTGGAATCCTTAATCATTTCCATACTGAGACAGTTTTTATTTGTATTACCCGTGGCATGGGGATTCTCCCTCCTGGCAAGGGAATCAAGCAATATGCTTTGGACTGTTTGGTTAACATTTATCATTGCAGAAGGGGTATCGTGCCTGATTGCTACTGTATTTATGAAGAAGATAAATCGTCGAATTGTGGATAATCTACACTAGATAAGAAAACGCCATGGTGCTCATCTTTGCCCATGGCGTTCCAAAAATTCTTACCGCTTTCCGCATTTTAAGAATTTTTCTAATCGTATAAAATAAATCTACAATTTTTGTAATTTTTTTCAAAAAGGTGTTGACATTCTCCTCCACAGATGGTATTATCATATTCGTTGATGAGCTACAAAGCTTAGTAAACACGCGGAAGTGTCGGAATTGGCAGACGAGCAAGACTAAGGATCTTGTGACCGTTAGGTCGTGTGGGTTCAAGTCCCATCTTCCGCATAGGAACGAAAAGAGTAGGTTTAAAACCTACTCTTTTTTCGTTCTTATGCCGAGGAGTCCCATGGACCCGGGTCCAAGGTCTCCTCGACATAAATGTCTCGTCGGTCGGTTCGACGGGAAAAAGGTCCACCGGACCTTTTTCTGTTTCCGTCTCACCCCATCTTCCGCACGAAGAAAGAATAATGATAGAGTAAAATCAAGGTGCACATATGACAACAACAAAACGAAATGCAAATTTATTAACCGAAGGCTCCATCCCGGTAAAGATGCTGACCTTCGCACTCCCCCTTTTTCTAGGAAATCTATTTCAGCAGCTCTATAATGTTGCTGACTCTCTGATAGTAGGTAACTTTATCGGTGCAGATGCCTTGGCGGCGGTCAGTTCTTCCGGAAGTCTGATTTTTTTGATGGTAGGCTTCTTTAATGGTATGTCTGTAGGTGCAGGTGTCGTGACTGCAAGGTACTTTGGTGCCCGGGATTCCAAGAGTCTGGAGCGTTCCATCCATACCACTGTGGCCTTCGGTATCGCTGCCGGTCTTGCGTTAATGGTGATTGGAGTCCTTGGCACTCCACTGATTTTGGAGTTGATGGGTACGCCGGAGGATGTACTACCCTCTTCTATCTCCTACTTTAGAACATACTTTTTGGGTTCTGTTGCATTTGTTCTCTACAATATCTTTGTAGGAATTCTCCAGTCAGTAGGAGACAGCAAGAGGCCACTGATATACTTAATCATCTCTACTATAGTAAATATCGTTCTGGACTTACTTTTTGTAGGCGTATTTAAATGGGGCG
>JAFUKH010000058.1 GCA_017467845.1 Lachnospiraceae bacterium
GCAAAAACTTTTTTTCATGAGCTAACATTTTAAGGTCCTCCCAAGTGGTGGCTTTGAAGAAGCGTGCCCAGAGGGGGATATTGTGGGCGTTATTCTTCGCGATTAGATGAGTTCACCGTATTTTGCTTTGTAGGCAGCCAGCTCAGCGTCCTTCTGTGAGATAACATTATCTTTCAGTGAAAGAAGTGCCTCTTTCTCCTTAAGCTCGCGCTCTTTTTCTTGCCAGAGGAGCTGTCCATCAACGCGCGCCTGCATGTAGAGCCTCTGCTCTTCATCCTGTAGTAAGTCATAGATGGTTTGTGCACAATCAGCAAAAACTTTCTTTTCATGAGCTAACATTTTAAGGTCCTCCCAAGTGGTGGCTTTGAAGAAGCGTGCCCAGAGGTCTATACCGCTGGCTTTATCCTCTTCAGTTGCTAAGTTTATCTGATTTAAATCTAACACACAAAGCTCTATGCTGTCATTAAAAACTTTTTGATTTTTCACATTCACCATCCTGTAATGAGCAAAGAATTCCGGCTCATCCGGGAAAAGTGTAAAATCAAGAATACCAATCTGCTTTGCAGGAAGGAGTTGCCCGTAGTCCCCACCGGCAGGGAGATTGTCGAAGGTTCTGCAGAGGTAGATTACAGAACGGTTGGGCCAGGAGGTCTGCGAAATGGCCTGCATTTCCAGGTTAATACGCATACTCTTGTTGAGCAGGAGATGGATATCCAGAATGCATTTCTTATCGTGGATATGCTCCGGGAGGAGTTCTGGATTCAGGATTTCGATGGTTTTGACATCCGAAATCCGAATGTGAAGGAGAGAAGCAAGAAATGCTTTCAAAGCTTTCCTGTTCTTGACAAGGAGTTTCTTGAAAATGTAGTCATTGGTAGGCGTAAAGGGAAGTCTACCACGAACAGTTGCAAAAAAGTCCGGAAGTATGTAGTTTTTCCGTGGCATAAAAATAAAAGGTTCCTTTCTTTTGAGTCTCGGTTAACGGGTTACAAATAGAATTGGAATAATGGGCACACGCCCGAGAATTAGAAATTAGATGGTCACTTGGACCGAGAAGACAAGATGTCTTCGATTTGAAAAGAGTATACCATATTGTATAGAATATTACAAGAGAAAGTCGAGATTGTGTTTATGAAAATTTTTACACCATACCGTGTATGCCCTTTGGGTGCACATGTAGACCATCAGCTTGGAGTGGTAACCGGATTTGCCATTGACAAGGGCGTGACCTTAGAGTTTGAGCCTACAGAAGATGGTAGTATTTATGTTGTTAGCAAGAATTTCCCGGGAGAGGTTGCATTCCATGTAAGTGATGAGCCGGAGAGGGAGATGAACTGGGGAGATTTTATCCGCGGTGCGGTGATTATGCTTTCTCAGAAGTATACTCTGACAAGGGGCATAAGTGGTGTCATCGAGGGTACGTTGCCCATTGGAGGATTATCTTCGTCGGCAGCGGTGATTCTGACGTATCTGAATGCGCTGTGTAAGGTGAATGATATTCATCTTACCCCACAGGGAATCATTGATCTGGCAATTCGTGTGGAGAGAGGTTATATCGGCGTGAACGTAGGTAAACTGGACCAGAGCTGCGAGGTGTACTGCAAGGAGGGCTGTCTTCTGGTGCTGGACACGTTGGATGATTCTGGCAGAAATATTCCGGTCAACAAGGATATGCCGCCTTTTGAAATAATGATTATGTTCAGCGGGGTGGAGCGCTCCCTGGCTGGCTCAGCTTATAATGCCCGCGTGGATGAGTGTAAATCAGCAGCATATGCGATTAAGGCGCTAAGCGGTATGGAGTATGGCAAATATGCGGACACATATCTGAGGGATATTCCGGAGGGCGTGTATGAAGCTTATAAGGATAAGATTCCGGAGAGCTTTGGCAAGAGAGCGAAACACTATTTCAGTGAGCAGCAGCGCGTGCGCAAGGGAGTAGAGGCTTGGAAGAAGGGGGATATTGTGACCTTCGGGCAGATGATGTTTGCTTCCGGACGCAGTTCTATCGAGAACTATGAGGCGGGCTCAAAACAGCTGACAAAGCTTCAGAATATCATTGAGAATGTGGATGGTATTTATGGGGGGCGTTTCTCCGGTGCGGGTTTTAATGGTTGCAGTATGGCGATTATTGACCCGGCGAAGCGGGAGCAGATTATAGAACTGGTGACGGAAAAGTATCTGGAGGCATTCCCGGAGCTTACCGGCAAGTTCTCTATACATATTTGTAAGACTGCGAATGGAGTGGAATTATAATGAAGTGTGTGGTATTAGCGGCAGGGTACGCTACCAGATTGTATCCGCTTACGGAGAACTTCCCAAAGCCCTTACTTAAGGTACAGGAGAAGACTATTCTGGATTGGATTATCGAGGATTTGGATGCAACCGGATTTATTGATGAATTTGTTGTGGTATCAAATCGTAAGTTCTATAATCATTTTGCAGCGTGGTTAGAAAAATGTAACTACCGGGCAAAAGTGACAGTGTTGGATGATGGAACAGAGGATAATGAGCATCGTTTGGGGGCTGTGAGAGACATCGCATTTGCAATTGAACATTGCAGTATTGATGAGCCAACTATTGTTGTGGCAGGTGATAATCTGACAGATTTTTCGCTGAAGGGATTTGTAGAGTATTATAATGCGAAGAAGTATACTTGCATTATGCGTCACTTCGAGCCTTCGATGGAGAGACTTCGCCGAACCGGTGTCATTCGCATTGATGACATGGATAAGGTGCTTGAGATGCAGGAGAAGCCCGCGGAGCCGGTGAGCAATTGGGCAGTACCGCCATTTTATGTGTACAGTGCGGAGGATTTGGCACGGATTAGTAAAGCTGTAGACGAAGGATTGTGTAATGTGGATGCACCCGGAGATTTTATTGCATGGCTGAGCACACAGAGTGATGTTTATGCGTACCTGATGCCGGGAAGTCGGTATGATATCGGAAATTTGCAGAGTTATGAAGAGATATGCAGAGAGTACAGAGGGATAAATAGGGTATAGTTGACTGTAAATGCGCAGAGTGATATATTTTAGGGTATTAACTGAAGAAGGAAATGGTATATGCGCATATTAGAGTCATTCATTTTGGGAAAAGAGAATAATCCTCTTACTTGCGAGGATGGAATATTTATCAGTGAAAAGCTTGTAGCGGTAATTGATGGGGTGACTGCCAAGGGAAGCCGGATGTGGAGTGGACACAAGAGTGGTTATTTTGCCAAGGAAGTGTTGCTTCAAACTCTGCAGGAGCTCATAGACAGAGAAGATAATTGTCTGTCGGCGGATGAGCAGTGGAGCGTTTTATTATTGGAGAAGCTGGATAAGGCACTGTATGATGCGGTTCTCTCACAAGCCGGAGATGATCTGCCCAAAGAAGAGTATCCCAGAGCTTCCATCATTCTTTACAATGATATCGCCAAGGAAGTGATAAGCTATGGAGATTGTCAGTGCAGTATCGGTGGCGCGATTCATCCTCACGGGAAAAAGGTGGACCAATTGAATTCTGACTTGCGGGCATACAATTTAGAGTATCAATTGCTGTGCGGTATCACCATGGAGGAATTAGCACAAAATGAC
>JAFUKH010000059.1 GCA_017467845.1 Lachnospiraceae bacterium
ATGCAGTGCATACGGGAAAAAGTGAAATAATTTCATACTTTATGTGTAAAAAAAACGATATGTAAATTTACGGTATTTTGTTACAATTTTATTGCGTAAATTTTACATATCGTTTTTTGCGTATATATGTATAGGGAGGAAGAAAAAGTGAAGAAACTTAAAAAAGTTTTATCAGTGGTTATGGCATTCGTTATGTTGGCTACCGGAATCCAGGTATCCGGCCTGACTGCAAATGCTGAGACCGAATGGACAGAGACAGCCATTACTTCATTAAAGTATGAAGTGACGGTTGCAAACTCGGTGTCCGGTGGGGATGCGGTGGAGTCCTTTAACTGGACAACAGTGGATGGAAACTGGGCAGAGAAGACCACCACAGTTGCATTAAATGGTGATGGGGACTACACCATTGAGGTTGCAAGTGACTGGGCAAGTGGGATGATTAATCTCGGCTATATTACCCAGATTGCGGACAGTGCAATGACTGTAACTGTTAATAAAGTGGTTGTAAATGGCTATGAGATGGCATATGAAACAGCACCCGTATTAAAAGCAAATTCATCTTGGGAAAATGCACTTGTAAATATATGGAGTGGACTGGAGTCAGGAACACGAATTTGTAGCGGTGATAATGCATATCTCGGGTTTGATGGAGATGCCAGCCTGATTAAGCTTTATGTTGTAGAGAGTGTTTCCGGTGACAATGAAAGTACCGGTGATAGTTCAGAAACTGGCGACAACGAAGAAAACGGTGACAGTGACGTAACCGTAGACACCGAAGTGGAATGGTTAGAGACAGCGATTACTTCTGTAAAGTATGATGTAACTGTAGCAAATACTTCTTCTGAGACAGAGTTTGTATGGGAAGCATTAGATGACAATGCAAGCTGGGCAGCAAGCACTGCAACGGTAGCACTGAATGGTGACGGTGACTATTCCTTTGAGATTACAGCAAGTGGTGCAGCAGGAATGAGAAACCTTGGCTATATTCAAACAATTACCGGCAGTGAAATGACAGTAACCATAAATAAGATTATTGTAAATGGTTACGAATTAATCTATGAAACAGCCCCTGTTTTATATGCAGGAACCGATTATTCTAACGGACTTGTAAATATTTGGAGCGGACTGGAGTCCGGTGTGGCAATCTGCGGAAGTGATAGTGCATATCTTGCATTTGATTCTGCTGCTAGTTTGATTAAGTTTTATGCAAAGCAGGAAAAGACAGAAGAATCTCAGTGGACAGAGACAGCCATTACTTCCGTAAAGTATGAAGTAACTGTAGCGAATACTTCTTCTGAGACAGAGTTTGTATGGGAAGCATTAGATGACAATGCAAGCTGGGCAGCAAGCACTGCAACAGTAGCGTTGAATGGTGACGGTGACTATTCCTTTGAGATTACAGCAAGTGGCGCAGCAGGAATGAGAAACCTTGGTTATGTTTCAACAATCACCGGCAGTGAAATGACAGTAACCATAAATAAGATTATTGTAAATGGTTATGAATTAACCTATGAAACCGCTCCTGTTTTATATGCAGGAACCGATTATTCTAACGGACTTGTAAATATTTGGAGTGGACTTGAGTCGGGAGTAGCAATCTGCGGAAGTGATGATGCATACCTTGCATATGATGCAGATGCAAGTTTGATTAAATTCTACACCCAGCAGACATCCGGTGGTGATGAGAATGATGATGTTGTTATCTCCGAGTCAGCATCTCTTGACTATGTAAAGGCTATGGGTGATGGCTGGAACTTAGGTAACTCTTTTGATGGTGTAAATACATCTCTTGATGAGGAAGACTTGGGAGAGACTGCATGGGGTAATCCGGTAGTTACTAAGGAGTTAATCCAGGCAGCAGCAGATAAGGGATATGACAGTATTCGTATTCCGATTACTTTCTATCGTAGATTCGATGAAGAGACCTATGTAATTGATGAAGCATGGCTTGCAAGAGTAAAAGAAGTTGTACAGTGGGCGTTAGATGAAGACTTGTATGTTATGATTAACGTTCATCACGATTCATGGCTCTGGTTATCTGCGTGGGATGGCAATACTGAGAGCGAAGAGTATGTGAAGTTCACTAAGATTTGGGAGCAGTTTGCAGAATCCTTTAAGGATATGTCTGATAAGGTTTGCTTTGAGACTATCAACGAGCCAACCTTTGAGGCAACCGGTGACATCACCGCACAGGATAAGTTAGATATGGTAAATCAGGCTGCTTATGACGCTATTCGTAATAGTGGCGGTAATAATGCAACCAGAATGATTGTTATTCCGACCTTTACCACCAATCATGGTGATAATCATTGTGAAGCAACTATAGCATTTATCGAGGCTCAGAATGATGACAACTTAATTGCAACCGTTCACTATTACAGCGAGTGGGTACACAGTGCAGGTATCGGTAAGACCGGATTTGATGAGGTTCTTTGGCAGAACAACGGAGAAGATTACACTCCGAGAGATTCTGTAGATTTATTCTATGAGACCTTACAGAAGCAGTTCCTGGATAAGGGCATTGGCGTTATCGTTGGTGAGTGGGGACTTCTTGGCTATGATAGTGCTTCTCAGGTTAATCAGGCCGGAGAAGAATTAAAGTACTACGAGTACATGAATTACTATGCAAATGAGACTGATGTATGTCTCATGTTCTGGGATAATGGTTCCGGAATTAATCGTACCAGTGGTGACTACAGCTGGAAGAAGCCATTGGTTGGTGAGATGCTTGAGACCAGCATGAGCGAGAGAAGTGCTTATGTTACTGACTTAGACAGAGTATTTTTAGCAGAAGAAGCTTCAGAAGATTTGAGCTTCCCTCTTACTTTGAACGGACTTTCTTTCACCGGTATTGAAGGCTTAACCGAAGGTCCCGATTATACTTATGATGAGGCTTCTGCAACCGTAACCTTATCTAAGAATTATGTAAATGCTAAGTATGGGGAAATGGGCGATGCGTATGGTACTTTTGCAGAGCTGGTATTCCAGTTCTCAGGCGGTGCTGATTGGCATGAGTACTTAATCAAGTACGCAACACCTGTAATGAGCGAGACTACCGGAACTGTTTCTGATATTAAGATTCCAGTAGAATTCAAGGGAAGTGAAGTAAGAAGAGCAACCGCATATATGGCATCCGGTAAGGTAGGTCCTAACTCAAGCTGGTGGGATTACTTACAGTATGGTGGAGCGTTCCTGCCGGATTATGAGACCGGAACCATCGCAATTTTAAGTGGTTTCTGGAATGATCCCACTGTTGTTGACGGTGCAATTACCTTCCATTTTGAGATGTATGACGGTTCTGTTGTGAAGTACACTCTTGAAAAGGATGGGGAAAATGTAACCGGATATCCGGCTATTGACGCGTCAACCGTGACTATGGAATGTGCAAATGAAATCTGTGTTTATGTAGGTGAAACAGAGATTAAAGACACCTATTTCAATATTCCGGAGGGAACCAGTGTATATGGTACTTATACCGAACCGGCAGATGCAACGGATTACATTACATTAACCGGCTGGCCGGCAACCATGACCTTTGGTACAACTGCTCAGGAAGAGAGTATTAAGATTGGTTTAATGCTGACTTATATGGACAGAGTAGAGTATCCGGGAGATATTACCTTCTGGCTTAAGGATGCACCTACCGTAGATGCTCTTACTGTAGAGGAAGAGTCCATTGCAACCGTAGTTGTTAATAATCTTGCAGAAACTGCAGTAGTTACCTATGAAGTGGCAGATGAAGCTGTTGCAACCGTAGCGGAGGATGGAACCCTGACCGGTGTGAGTGAAGGAACTACGACCGTTATTGCTACAGTAACTCAGTATGGCAGAACGGATAGCTTTGAGGCAGAGGTTATAGTAACTGCAAAGCCGGTGCCTACGCCTACTCCGACACCAGAGCCTACCCCAACTCCTACTCCGGAACCAACTCCAACCCCGGAACCGGAGATTACTCCAAGTCCGGAGCCTGAAGTTACTCCTTCTCCTAAGCCGGAAGAAACCCAGAAGCCTGATAAGCCGGGCTTTGACAAACCGGACGATGATAAGCCGAATCACGACAATAAGCCGGGAAATAATAACAAGCCAAGCGGCGGTTTTTGGGATAAGGATTGGCAGGAACCGTTGAAAGAGCTTGATAAAGCGATAAAGTTTGTTGTTAAGGAATTAGGAAAATTCTTTAAGAGTTTATTTTCCTAGAAAATACGTTTTAGTATGATATAATAGCTGTATGAGCATTCTAAGCTCATACAGCTATTAATATTTATGGAGAATTTTTTATGAGTAATCGTTTTTATATTGGAAACCACTTGTCCTCCTCCGGTGGCTATCTTGCTATGGGGAAAAAGGCAGTAGAGCTGGGAGGAAATACCTTTGCGTTCTTTACACGCAATCCCCGCGGTGGAAAAGCCAAGGAGATTGCGCAGGCAGATGTGGATAAATATTTGGAATTCGCCAAGGAGCATGAGTTCGGAACTATCGTAGCCCATGCACCATATACTATGAATCTGTGCGCTGCCAAAGAGGATATCCGTCAGTTTGGAATGGAGATGCTGGCAGATGATTTAAAGCGTATGGAGTATACGCCGGGTAGTTTTTATAATTTTCATCCCGGTTCCCATGTGGGACAGGGAGAGGAAAAGGGAATTTCGCTCATTGCAGAAGCATTAAATCAGGTGCTTTTCCCGGAGATGACCACCATCGTACTTTTGGAGACCATGGCCGGGAAGGGCAGTGAAATGGGCAGGAGCTTTGAGGAGCTGCGAGCCATCATTGATAGAGTAGAGCTCTCGGACAAATTGGGTGTATGCTTTGACACCTGCCATGTGTGGGACGGCGGATACGACATCGTAAATAATCTGGACGGTGTGCTGGAGGAGTTTGATAAGGTCATCGGTCTGGATAGATTGAAGGCAGTTCATTTCAATGACAGTATGAATGAGCTTGGTTCCCACAAGGATCGCCATGAGAAAATCGGGCAGGGGAAAATCGGCCTGGAGGCAATGAAGCGTGTAGCAACCCACCCTTTGCTTGCAGGGAAGCCGTTTATCTTAGAGACACCCAATGAAGATGAGGGTTACGCCCAGGAGATTGCATTATTTAAAAGCTGGTTTGCGTAACGACAAAGGAGTACTATGGAGTGGAGTAGATTACTGACCCCGGAGCGTATGCGAGAGGTGAAGAAAAAAGCAGGTTCTTCGGACCTAAGAAGTGAATTTGAGAAGGATTATCACCGTATCATCGGCAGTGCCTCATTTCGGCGCTTGCAGGATAAGACACAGGTATTTCCACTGGATAAAAGCGATTTTATCCGTACCAGATTAACACATTCGCTGGAAGTATCTTCTTTTGCAAAATCTTTAGGACAGAATATTTCCCAAAGGATTCTGAAAGATATACAGGATTCCACCTTTCTGCCGCAGTATCAGGCGGATGTGTGTGATATCCTGCAGTGTGCCGGGCTTTTGCATGATATTGGAAATCCGCCCTTCGGACATTTCGGAGAGACAGTGATTCGGGAGTGGTTTGCGGAGAATCTGGAGAAACGGACCTTAAGGGATGAGCCGCTGACGGAGATTCTGACACCACAGATGCAGGCAGATTTTAAGAATTTCGAAGGTAATACCCAGGCACTGAGAGTGGTAAGCAAGCTGCACTATCTGATAGATGAGAATGGTATGAACCTGACCAAGGCACTTTTGGGAACCATCATTAAGTACCCGGTTTCTTCTCTGGAAATTGATAAAAAGAGTGGTGATATCCGCACCAAGAAGATGGGGTATTATTATGCGGAGAAGGAAGTGTTTGCTTCTATTCAGGAAAGCCTTGGAACGAACGGAAAACGTCATCCGCTGGCCTTTGTGCTGGAAGCAGCGGATGATATCGCCTATAAGACGGCGGATGTGGAGGATGCTGTGAAAAAGGGCTGCATCAGCTATGGAAAGCTGGTGGCGGAGCTTTATCGGGCAGCTGACGGACTTCTGGAGGATACGGAGGAGTATTTAAGTATAGTACGCCTTTTGGAGAAGCGACTGGAGCAGGCAAAAAGCAGGGAGATGAGCAATCCGGAGATGAATGCAGTGCAGAACTGGATGGTATCTGTGCAGGGTAAGATGATAAACTATGCTACCGATCGCTTTGTGGAAAATTACGAGGATATTATGGATGGCGAGTTTAAGGGTGAGCTGCTTTCCGGCGGAAGCGTGGGATATCTGGCAAAGGTGCTGGGAGATATTGCATATCACTATGCGTTTACTACGGACACTATCTATAAGCTGGAGATTGCGGCGCAGACCAATATGTATTTCCTCTTGGAGCGTTTTGTGGGAGCTGCCATTGTTTATGACACGGATGTAGAGATGACTTCCGTGCAGACCCGTTTGATGAGCCTGATTTCTGATAACTACAAGGCGATTTACCGGATTTACAGTAAGGATAAATCGGAGGAGGAGAAGCTGTACTTGAGACTCCTTCTGGTAACGGATTCTATCTGTGGTATGACGGACAGCTATGCCAGAAGACTTTATCAGGAACTGAGTGGTATCATTGCATGACAAAGAATACGACAAAAGACATGACAAAGGGAGCCATTCTCCCCTTAATAATTAAGTTTACGATTCCCCTTGTTTTGGGGAATCTTTTGCAGCTCTGCTATAATGCGGCGGACAGCATCATCGTGGGACGTTTTATTAGTAATGATGCGCTGGCAGCGGTGGGAACAAGTAATCCGATTATGACGCTGATTATTCTGTTTACCCAGGGTATCTGCCTTGGGTCGGGTATTTTAATCGGAACAGCATATGGTGCAAAGCAGTATGAAAAATTGGAGAAGCAGGTCAGTACCGCCTTTTTGGCAGGCTGTTTTTTCGCACTGCTTATCACTGTAGTGACAGTGCCGCTGGCACCGTGGATTCTTCGGCTGATGCAGGTGGATGCTGCTATCTTACCGCTGACATGCGGCTACTTGCGCATTATTATGTGTGGTTTAATATTCAGTTTTATTTATAATTATTTTGCCAGTATCATGCGAGCGTTGGGAGATAGTAAGTCACCGCTGTTATTTCTGGGAATCAGTGCGTTTATTAATATTGTGGGAGATTTCATCTTTGTGGTGTGGTTTTCTATGAGAACCTACGGATGTGCGGTGAGTACGGTACTTTGTGAGATGCTCAGCTGTGTATTGTGCTGGATTTATATTAAGAGGAAGATTCCGGTGCTGGACCTTGGAAAGAAATGGTTTTTATTTGATAAGTCAATGCTGAAAGAAATTTTAAGCTATGGCTTTGTCAGTGCCATGCAGCAGTCTACAGTGCAGATTGGTAAGCTGGGCGTACAGGGAATTGTGAATACCATGGGGGTCACTTCTACGGCAGCTTTTGCAGCAATTAACAGGGTGGATGACTTTGCTTATATACCGGAGCAGAATATCGGTCACGCTATGACCAGTGTAATGGCACAGAACCGGGGAGCCGGAGAAATGGAAAGGGTAAAGAAGGCATTCCACTGCGGTATGCTGGTGGAAATCTGCTATGGTATCCTTGCGGGAGTGGTACTATTATTGTTTGCAACACCTATTATGGAGCTGTTTACGGAAGATGGGGAAACGATTGCCTTGGGAGTATCTTACCTGAGGGTGATTGCATTTATGTACGTGATTCCGGCCATTACCAACGGCGTACAGGGATATTTCCGTGGAATGGGAGATCTGAAAATCACTTTATGGAGCAGCACCATTAACTTCGGTGCCAGACTTCTTGCCTGCATACCATTGGTATTTTGTTTTGATATGGGAATCCTGGCTCTTCCATGGGCCTATCTGATTGGCTGGTTGGCTATGATGATATATGAACTGCCGTTTTTAGTGAAGGGAAAATACAGAAACAGATAAGTGGAGGTAATTGGGAAATGTGGCAAAAATATGCATTGGTGACAGGAACGGATCATGGCGTGGGTCTGGCTCTGGCAGAGGAGCTGTTGGAGAGAGGCTACTATGTTGTGGCTACCAGATTAAATCAGGAAGAAGTGTTGATTGACAAGCTTCAGGAATCCTATAAGGAGCAGCTGGCAATCCTGCAGCTGGATATCGGTAGTGATGACAGTGTAGCTGCTATGAAAGAACAAGTAGCGGCATTGGTACCCCATCTGGATTTGCTGATTAACGATGCAGGTATCTTGGGAGATATGCAGAAGGTTTTGGGAGAAGAACTTGACTTTGAGGAAATGCTTAAGGTAATCAATGTAAATGGTTTGGGTGCACTTCGTGTGACAAATGCCTTGGCAGAACTGGTTCTTAGAAGTGAGGAAAAGACGGTTGTAAACATTTCTTCGGAAGCGGGTAGTATTGCAAATTGTGAAAGAGAAGGGTGGTTTGGCTACTGTATCTCCAAGGCAGCCAATAATATGCAGTCCGCACTGGTACACAATAATCTCCGTAAACAGGGAGGCAGGGTGATTGCCATGCATCCGGGACATGTGGCAACCTATATGCGCGGACATCTGGATACCACGGCGAAGCTGACACCGAAGGAATCTGCAAAAGGAATCTTACAGGTGGTATTAGATTCTGAGCTTTCCCAAGGAAAGCGTCCTGTTTATGTAGATTATAAAGGTGATTCATTACCCTGGTAAAATGTGAAAAATCCATAGATGCAAGATTTTTCACATGGCAAATTTGCACCTGCGGTTCAAATGTTGCGAGTACCGGAAAGGATATTAGAATGACAGAGAAAATTTTAGTGGTGGGAAATTATAAGGATGCCATGTATCATCCCTTTGGCGGTGTGGATGAGCGTCTAAAGGAGATTTTCCCGGAAAAGGAGCTGGTCTGTACCGATGATGTACAGGAACTGGCCGCTTTGAGAAGGGGAGAGTATACAGGTGTTATTTCATATCTGGATATTTGGGACGGAGCCTTAACAGGAGCACAGGCAGAGGCTCTTCGCTTTTTTGTAGAGGAAGGAGGAGCACTTCTGATTCTCCACAATGGTATCAGCATTCAGAGCAGAGAAGAATTGAAGGTGATGATGGGCGCAAAGTTTTTGACCCATCCTCCTATGGAGGAAATCACATTTAAAGTAAAGGAGCATGAAATCACAGCAGACTGTACGGAATTTACTCTTCCTGAGGAACCTTATCAATTTGAGTTTGTTCCTGACGATAAGGAAATCATCCTTGTGTACATCTACCATGGAGAGGAATACACAGCCGGTTGGAGTAAATGCGTAGGAAAAGGACGTTTGGTCTTCCTCACACCCGGCCATACTGCGGAAATCTTTGATAACCCGGAATATAGAGCACTCATTCAAAACAGTATGGAGTGGTGCTTACAGTAAATCGGATTACAAAAGGGCTATTTCCCCCTAGATGGGACTGTCGCAAATACAAGAATTGATTGTGGGAGAATGTTGTGCGGGGAATACCTCACCTACGTTTGCAGACTGTTCAAAAATGCTGGAATTTCACAAAGCTGCTATTGCGTTCCTTGATTTGTTGTGTTTTTCCAAGGTTAGACACTCTGCTATCGGTCCGCATATTAGGCGGATTCCCATGAAAGACTTTATAGCCTGCTCTCGTTCGGAATTATGTCTCTGTATGTGTAAGCTTAGAGAAAGTGCGTAGAAATTTCCAAAGTAGGGAACTGCGTGACCGTTCGTGTCGGGGCGCGTCTTCGACAAAATGAATAGGACTGTCCGTTCTATGGCAGACGCCTTTATTGGTGTCTAGCCATAGACGAAC
>JAFUKH010000007.1 GCA_017467845.1 Lachnospiraceae bacterium
AAGGTTTGTATTCTTGGATGCAGATACTGCCATCATTCGCTCTGCAAGGTTCTGATATCCTCTGATACGATTCAAAAAGGCATCCTTATCCATAATAACCTTATGCTCCCCGGCTTCATTCTTCGCACCTAACACACCAATGGTTTCTAACTGCTTTAAAACATTCTCTGCCTGTGAATGATCAATACTAAAATTCTCTTTAACAGCATCCACACTGATACTCTGCTTCTCCATTGCAAACAATCCGACTTTTTCAATCAGACCATCCATTGCCGCACTGGCTCTGGCACTTTCTGCAGTGTGGGTTTTATCGTTTCCCATTTTCTGACTTTTAAGGAAATCCATCAGCCTCCCAAGTTGCTTTTCATCCCCGTTTTTTAAGTAATCATCAAAGGTTGCGATACGACCAAAGCTTAATTTCTGTATCATCATATTCACTCTGGGAACTGCCTCTGTATGGAAGATAACCTCACTCAGTCCATCCTTCTTATTGACATCCGGCAATACGGAATATAGAATACCGTATTTCTTCGCCATCTTTTCAACCTTCTTCATATCCTTGGTTTCAAACTGCAATACCTGCAAATCTCCACCCTTCATAAGAAGCTTTCTCATGGATGTTTTACCAAGCGTCTTCTCATAGTCAAGCATCCCCTTCAAAAAATCGATTGCCTTCTGCATGGCATTAATACCGCCACTTCCTACCTTCATGGCAATCTCAATTCCATCATAGGCTACTCGGATAATCTGCACTGCTTCCTGAATTTCTTCTGCCATCTAAACTCCCTCCTTACAACACCGGTTCTCTGAGTGTGCATTTAGGAACATACTGCTCGGACTGTTCTGCGTTTTCACGCTCCTCATCCTCCTCTTCCTGCTCCCTTCTGCTCTCATTGACCTTCTCTTTGATTTCTTCTGCATCTGCCCTTCTGACCTGCTCCTCCGTTACATCTACGCCATAAGCTGTCAAAACCTCTGCAAGACGATTGATTGCCTTCTCTTCCTCAATACGATACATCTCAATGGAAACAAGCAGATTTTCAATCTGACTCACCCACATAGGTTTCATATCAATCATCTTGGCATACTGTTCCATAATGCTCTGTGATTCCTGCCCGTCCTCACACTGGGAAAGCTCGTCTATCAGCTGATTGGTTAAAGATTTGTCGCCACTCTTAAACGCAAACTGAACAACAAACTCCTTCTCTCCGTCCGAAAAACTGTGCTTAAGCTTACACATCTCACTCACAGTCTCACTAATAATTGTCAAACCCATAGCTACCTCCTAATAATCCATACTGTTTTCAAGAACTGCGATATCAATAATCTCTTTCATTTTCTCTGCTGAAACATTATTATTGATAAGTTCCACAAGCTGTGCTTCGGTAAGTCCCTTCTCTATGGCACATCTAATCTGCACAAGCTGAGCCGGAACCAGATCACCACTTGCCAAAAGCTTTACAATGTCCTGACGTGACTTTTTCATAAAGCCAAGCTTACCAAGCAATCCTGAAAATGCTCCCTGATTACCCTTTCTTACCGTTCTCTCCACCTGCACATGCTGGACTACCCTGCCACTTGCATCAACTATAGGTAACTGATAAAAAACAGGAATCTTATACGGATTCTCCATTACAGGTATTTCATCAAAGAATGTCTGTGAATTACCGGACACTTTTACATCCTCTCTTACAGCATCATTCTTTTCAGGTGCTTTAACTACAGTTTCTTCCGGCTGCTTAGGTGTTGCATCAGCACCCTTTGCAGTTGCCATATTCACAAGCTTATCCTCTAACGTGTCAATTCGATTCTGCATCTTCTCCATCTCCTTCTTCTTTTCTTCTATCTGCTCACGAAGCCTTGCTATCGTGGCATTGGCTCTGTTTACCTGATCCTGCTGACTGTTAAGTTCAGCCTCCGTATCTCCCAGCTTTTTCACAAGACCGTCATGAACCTCTGCATCTGCTCTGGCATTTTCAAACACCTTCAGTTTCTTATTCAGTTCATCATATCGTTCCTCCTGAAACTGGATTTTCGCCACAGCCTCCTCAATCTGCTTCACAAGTCCCTGCACATATTCTGGAGCCACCTCTGAAGAAGAACGCATCTGTTCTACCTTCTCAAGCATTGCTTCAAAGGACTTTCGCATTACAGCCGGAGTTTCATTTTGAGCGAATACCGTTTCAATATTCTCAAGGGTCACACCCTTTTCAAAAAACTCCATTGCTACCTGTATCTGATGACCCTCCATGTTGTACTGTGTTACAAGCTGGGCAAAAGCATCGCTCGCTCCTTTTCTAAGGCACATTGAAATCATCTTCATTTGTGGAAACTTAAGATTGCGCTTCAGATAAAGCTTGGTCTGTTCCACAGTAAGTCCGTAGTCCATATCAGCCTGCACAAGGTCAACAACCTCCTGCCCGTACTTTGCTGCATCACGCAACTCAGTGATATGGTTATTACGCTTAATTGCATCTTCTACACTTCGTTCCATAATTACCTCCATAAAAAATACAGCCTATCGTTTAGGCTGCTTCGTAATAATTTTGTCCTGCGTTTTCTCCTGTGTCTTGTCTTCATAAAGGAGCGTAACATCTGTTTCCTCGCTGACCATATCCTTCCATATGGCTTTCCCCAGATTAAGCTCCTTGGTGGAAGCTCTCTCTTTATTGCTTACATGAGCAATCTGCTCTCTGTAATACTCCCGAAGCTTTTTTATCTCTTCATAAGAATATCCTTCTTCATTAAGCTTCGCCTCAAGCTCCATCCACATCTGATGCTCCTCTGTAAAGAACTTATCCCCCATTTGAAAACTATTTTCCGCAGACTGCAATTCATCCATCTGCTCTGCAACATCAAACAGACTTTTGCACCTCTGCCTTGCACGGTATACCCGGCTCTTTTCTGCTGATGACTCTTTCCTTTTATCCGTCAGATTAACCACAGTAGAGGCAAGTTCCTCCATACTGTGGATGTCGTGCCTTACCAGAAACAGATACTGCTGTTGCAGCTTCTCCATTTTCTTAATTTCATTCTTATATTTCCACACCTGCGAGTATGGTCGTTTTTTCAGCTTGCCGATACGGTACAGTTTTGCATAATAACGCTTCTGTAATCCGCTCAGTCTGGCTCTTTTATATCGTCTGACATAGCACTTTACAATCTCAGGCTTAAACTCCTTATTTGACCGATAAAAGGATAAATCCTCTTCCTCTATTCTACGGCGTATGCTTTCTTCGGTATAATCATCACCAAGGGTTTTGCATCTGCGATACCTCCCCATTCCGGGAGGCTTTACTGCCAGATGCTTCCCCAGCTTAATTTCATATCCCTTATTTTGAAGAAGCTCCATAAACTCATCAAAATCACCTGCCTGCAAAATACAGGCATCCAAGTCTCTGGTTATCATCTTATCCCACACAAACTTACCATCCCGGTAATCATTATGTTCTTTATAATAATCACGGTCTTCATCCTTGCCTCCACCAATGTCAATAGTGGATAAACCATACTCCTCACACAGTCGGTTGGTTATTGGCTGAATATCTCTTGCCCAGTCCCCTTTTTCATAACGATACTTTCTTCCGTCCACGAAGCTCACACTATTAAATATAATGTGTGAATGAACATGGTCCGTATTGTCGTGAATACAGTAGACTGTTTCATACAAAGAACCCAGGTATTCCTTAACAAACTTCTGAGTAATCTCATAAGCAGTATCCGGACTTACCTCTCCCTCTTTGAAAGATAAAATAAGGTGGTAGCCCTGACGCTTATCTACCTTGCCAAACTCTTTTTTGGTATCCATCATCTGCTTAAATGCAGTTTCTGGCTGGCAGTTCATTCCGCCAATCAGTCTTCCGTTCTGTGTCTTCTCCGGATTCATTACATAATCAAGAGCCTGCTTTAAATGCTTTCCATGAAAGTGACCGCCACAATCCTTCATATACAAAATCTTACTGATTGCCAACGATATCCACCACCTTTGCCACTGCTGTATTCAGTTTCCGCATATAGGCAATAAGTCTCTCCTTATCATTAGCTGAGTAAAGCTCAGCATTGTGGTTGTAAGTAATCTGATTGATATTGACACCAATACGGTTTACCTCATTAATCAAGTCACGAAGCAGCTGCCTTACCTCCGGGTAGTCATTGGGCTTTTGTGAAATCATCAGTCGCAAATACTCTGATTCCGTCATACCTGCATCTTTTGACTTTTCTTCTAAAAGTTTTGCCTCCTGTGGTGTAATCCTAAGAAGCTTACTGACACTATGCTGTCTCTTCGCCATCTAATCACCTAGCCTTTCCACCTATGGCTGGTTCTTTTATATCTGACACAAGGGTTGCAACGGAACTGTCCAGTCCTTTCGTATTAAGGTTCTGAATAAACTGATTTGCCAGCACCTCTGCCAGTCTGTCAATCCCTGCCCTATACTTTGTCTGGTCGAAAAGCCTATCCAGTACAGTCTCTTCCGCCTTTAAGCTTTCATATTTATTCTGCTTATTGGCAAAATCAATCATATCCTTCGGGTCCTGCCTTTCAGCATCCATATCAAGAATCAGCTCATAATTCCATTCACACACAGCATCAATCAAGTCATCAACTGTATAATCATCCCATACAATCTCACCCGGAACCTCATCCAAGTCTCCACGATAAAACTGACCTTCCACAAAACCAACCACATAATCGTGACCTTCCATATAGCCAAGCAGTAGCTCTGCCTCTTTATCCGTCATAACGATTGGGATGTCATTCCGCTGAATGAACGCCACCAGTTCCTCCGGCTGCCTGATTTCTGTTATGCTTACAGCTTCATTTCCCATTGCTTCAACCACACCTCCTTATCTGTGTTTTGAGAAATCTTTCAGAAGCCTTAAGAGTTCAGAGCATAGCCCTGTCCTCTGCTAGATACGCATTTTGGATAGCCATACCAAAATGCATCTAGTTAGGGTGCCAAGCCCCCTAAAACCCCTGATATTTATATAGGTGTGTCACTTTTTAGCACACCTTTTATAAAAGTGTGTCACTTTTTGACACACCTTCGGGAAAAGTGTGCCACTTTTTGACACACCTTATTTATTCAAAATTACTTCACCCTGAGAGGGTGTGTCACTTTTTGGCACACCTTTTGAAAAAGTGCGTCACTTTTTGACACACCTTTCGGAAAAGTGTGCTACTTTTTGACACACCTCTTTCTTATTCTCCACCAGCCACTCATTATAGTCCTTATATCCAGTAAGCGGCGGACAATCCTCAACCTCATATCCCATTCCATAATACTTTTCCATCAGCTGCATCGCTGCCTTACGTCCCGGTCCATCTCCATCCAGACAAAACTTAATGGAAGTAATCTGTGGATGTTCATCAAGAAAGGTAATAAGTGGAGCATCTGCAAGCATTCCCAGTGCTATCTTGTTTGTCTCATAATCAGAGAAAATATCAACATAGCTCATCAGGTCGATTGCCCCCTCAAAGACAACCAGTTCCGTACTGGCATCATTTACCACATTAAAACCATATCGCTTATCATTGCCTGCCACATCACACTTAAATGGCTTACCTTCCTTATCAAACACACCCCTCATGCTGGCAAACTTTGTCACACCCTCTTTGTCATTGCCACGAAATACAATATTGTGGTAATGCCTGCTTTCATAAATCAGGTTCTGGGAAACGAAGTAGTCAATAACTGCCTTACTGATTCCACGTTCTTCACTAAGATACGAATAAAGAAAACAATTATCATGTGCCGGTAATGGAAGCTCAAATTTTTTAGGCTCCTGCTTTTTTGTCGCATCTACCTGATACTTTAATTCCGGTTTCTTCTGGGCATTATCAATTCTTCTGTATCCGGCAAAATCCAAAAGCCACCAGACCGCTTCCTTTACTTCCATCCCACAAAATACTCTTAAGAAATCTATCTGTGAACCGCCGTTTTCGCCCTTTTCATACTGTCTTGACCATCTGAACCAGTGGCTCTTATCATAAATTCTAATGGAATCCATTTCCTTAAGCGTATGATAATGTCCCACACGCTTAACGGTATACCCAAGATAAGATGCCACCGCAGTTAAATCCACACTCTTTGCGATTGCAAGTTCACTGTCCGTAAATCGTTCCTCCATCCTTATCTCCCCTTTCCCTGCTCTGCCACAAGGCTGTTTGTAAAGCTAAAGTTCCGATAATCCGTAGCATAGGTAATCTTCGGATTATCCATAAGTCCTTTTTCCTTGAAACTGAAAAATTCTCTGTTATTACCACCAACTATTACATGGTCAACTAACTGAATCCCTACCATCTCACACACCGCATTCATACGATCCGTTATCATGGTGTCCTGCTTACTCGGAAGAAGATTACCACTTGGATGGGAATGAATAAGCATAACACTGGCAGCATTTGACAATATGCTTGCCTTAAGCATCTCCCTCGGATGCACCATTGCTTCATTCAGTGAGCCGATACTGGCAAATGTCACATTGATAGGTTTAAGGTCTGATTGCAGATTTACCACACATACTACTTCCCTGTCCATTTCACATAGCAGGTCTCCTATGGCAGCCACTGCATCATAAGGGTTTTGCAAAGGAAGCTCCGAAAAAAGTGGAGCCTCTTTCACAAGCTTTACTCTTACCACATCAAGCTGAAAGGGCTTTGCATCATCCATCAGATTCTTTGCATCTTTCTTCACACGCATCGCCCTCCTTTACCTCAATCTGTATCATAAAGTCACCCTCACAGCCATTCACAAGAGCAATCAGTTCCTTTACAGTCATTTCCTGCTCCATATACGCCTCCTATCTGGATTTGCCTGCATCCATATAAATAAGATTTGCTTCAGCCACCATACCGTCAAGTCTCTTGTTTGGAGTATCCGTTGCCAAAGTGAGTCTTCTGGCATCCTTATCATAGTGATACACCTGATTTGATAATCTCTCCTCCAAAGATACCTGAGACATATTAATCTCATTTACCATCTCTGCAAGTTCATACGGATCACCCATATCAACAGATACTGCGATGCACTCATGCACAGAAGAAGGTAAAAGATAAAGGTCCGTTTCAAGCTGCATAGAGAGCTTATGAAGTACATCCTCATAAAGCATGGAACCCGCACCATTGATTCCCTTCTCATTACTGATAATCCACATCGTTCTGTCAGCAGGCAGTTCTTCAAGCATCATGTCTGCAATCTCTGCGGGCATACCGTCACTCATCATCATCTCCCTCATCACATCATTCATGGACTTAACTACTGGTGGGAAAATTCTTCTGGTATTCTCCACAGCACACTTAAATAAATCTGCTTCTGTCATACCAAGCTGCTTTGCAAGGTTGTCACGCACAACCGTACTCTGAATTCCTCTTTCATCAACAGCCACCACCCAACGGTAGATAATGGATAAATCCTGATAATCTCTGTGAGGCATATCCCTAAGCATATCTTCATTCTGCATGGTATTGATCACCTGAAATACAATATTATCTTTTGCTTTCTCAAAATCGATATTGCTAACTGCCGGAGCATCCACAAATGCTCTCTCCATACTCTTAGCTGCATCCTGCAATACCACCTGCAAATTCTCCGTATGAAGATAATGGTCATACATATCGTTGATATAAATGGTAGGCGACACATTCTTTTCAGCACTCTTATCTACCAGAGTAAGACCATCCATTGGTCTGTTTACCTTATTTACAGATGCCACACGAATCTCCATACCCTGATACTGTTCTGGAAGATAATCCTTAAACTTCTCAGTCACCACTTCCTTAAAAATCTCATAATTCATCATATTCAATGTCCTCCTTAATCCAAATTGTCATACAGGAAACCTTCATCATCCGGTTTTCCATATGTCTTTACTTCTGTTTCATAGCCGGGGTCATCTTCCAAGTGGATGACAACCCTTTTCTTTTTGTAGGGACACTCCCTACAAGGCACCGGGCACAATACCTCCAGAGGCACATAAAGCACTTCTGAAATCTTTTTCAGTTTCTCAAGGTCCGGAAATCCTTCGTTACGCTCAAAACCAGCAATTATTTTCTCTGCATCCCTGCCAAATCCACATAATCGCCCCAGTTCCTCCCTTGAATAACCTCTTCTGTCACGGTATTCCTTTATCTTTTCTCCAATCAAAGCTATCCCTCCAAAAAAATAAGAGGTGTAAGCATCAACGGCCTACACCTCTGTGAAAAACACTATTCAGTTACTTCATCTTCCTTCTTCTTACCAAAGAAAGCGATTGCACCTACTGCCAAAGCAGATAAGCCAAGCAAACCATAAAGCCAAGGATTGAAGTCATCCCCGGTCTGAGGAAGCTTAGGTTCTGTAGGCTTGTTGGTGATATTCAAAGTATAAGTTACAACTTCAGGAGCTGCATCATCATACTGTAATACCACTTCATGCACAGTTTCATCAAGGATATAACCTTTTGCAGCCTTTGTTTCAACCACATAATACTTGATATCCTCTACAAAAGCACCGTCTTTGAATACACCAATAGGAAGTTCGTCGGATTCAGCATGACCGTTCTTGTCAGTTACAAGTGTTTCAATCACATTGCCATCCTTATCACGGATTTCAAACTCAACTCCTGCAATACCCTTCTTGGTATATTCGTCAGTCTTTTCAATGATAATCTTACCATTTACAAGCTCATCCTTCATGGATACCTTCTGGATTTCCTTAGTCTCTGTTACTTCAAATTCCACATCGTTAGCAATCTTATATCCGTAAGGAGCAATTTCCTCTCTAAGAATATACTTGCCAACAGGGATTCTTTCGATATAGTGAGCAGTACCGTCAGATACCCAGCTTGCTACTACATTTCCATCAGCATCAATGATGGAAAGAGTCGCACCCTTAAGCTCATGCTCTCCGGTAATGTCAGTCTTGGAAATCTCAAGCTTAGTCGGATAGTTTTCAAACTCTGCCTCAAATTCGATTACTTCCACATCAGAACCTTTGTAAGTCGCATCTACATCAAAACATACATCAGACTTCACATATCCGGCAGGAGCCTCCATCTCCTTCACATAGTATCTTCCAAGAGGAAGGTCTGATACAAAGGTTACGGTTCCGTCTGTTCCGGTTACCGCCTTCTCAATGAAAGTATCTGCTGCTACAATCAGCTTGCCGTCTGCATTAAAGATGTCCTCTTTTGCATACAAACCAAACACAGCTCCCTCAAGAGTTTCTTTTGTGTCAGCATCTTTCTTGATTACGGTAATCTGAACCTTCTGTCTCTCATTGGTTACATCCATACCTGCATATACCACTTCTGTATTCTGGTCGATATAAGAAAGGTCAGCTTCGATTGGTGTACTGTCAAGCACAAAGCCTTCAATGGTAGCTGTCTCCACAAGATAATACTTGCCAAGAGGCAAATCACTAATCATGGCAATTCCGTCATCATTTGTAACGATGGTTGCCACAAGTTCATCTGCCTTATAGTAAACAGTATCAAGTCCATCAGGACTTACGATATCCTCTCTTGCATAAACCTCAAAGGTAACACCTGCAAGGGACTTCTTGAAATAATCAAATACGAAATCATACCAGTGACCTTTTACAAGGTTGATGTCAGTAACAAATTCTCCATCCTTGTTGATGATAATTGTTCCGGTAGGAACCTCATCCTCCATAACAACACTCTGGATTTCCTCTGTATCTTCTACAGTAAACTCAACATCAGTTGCCTTAAGATATCCGTAAGGAGCAAATTCCTCACGAAGCACATAGGTTTCACCCACTACAAGCTTCTTAATCACATGAACCTCGCCAGCCTTGGAAGTCCAGGTATCAATCACATTACCATCCTTATCAAGTACAGTAAGTGTTGCACCGGAAAGCTCTGCACCACTTGTAATGTCTACCTTCTTAAATTCAAAAGTAGTAGGAACATTTGTAAAGTCACTGCTGTATTCTGCCACTTTTACATCCTGACCCATATACTTTGCATCAAAGGTTACAACCACATCACTTGATACATAACCCTTTGGAGCTTCAATTTCCTTTGCAGAATACTTACCAAAAGGATAATCCTTCACAAACTGGATTACTCCGTTTGCATCAGAAGTAGCTACTTCCATAAGAGTTCCAGCCTCTACAATTACTTTACCCTCTGCATTTACAATATCCTCATCAGCATATAAGCCAAATACTGCACCTGCAATCGGTGTTTCAGTTTCTGCATCCTTCTTGATTACAGATAAATCAACCTTCTGTCTCTCGTTGGCAAATGTCACGCTCTCCTTGATTACAGGAGTCTTGTCATCCACATATACGAAAGTTACAACCTGCTCTTCACTGTTAAGCACAAAGCCGTAAGGAGCTTCCACTTCCACAACTTTGTAGGAACCAAGAGGCAAATCAGTTACTACAGCCTTTCCGTTTTCATCCGTAACAACAGTTGCTACCAAATCCCCGGCACTGTAATATTTGTTTCTGTTACCATCAGCGTCACACTGCATGTCTGCTGTGTAAATATCCTCAGCAGCATAAATCTCAAACTTGGCACCTGCAAGGGAACCTTCTACATATACAAATTCCTTTTCCTCGGAATCTGCAAACAAACCACCCTTGTAAGCATCCAAAACTTCACCCTTCTTCTCAATCATAAGCTCACCAACCGCAGGAGCATCTTCATACTCTACAGTAATGATTGCTTCATAAGTGTCAGGGTCCACTTCGTAGAAAGTATCTGTATCCACTTTTACTTCCACATAGTTTTCATTTAGCACATATCCAAAAGGAGCTGCCACTTCTTCAATACGGTAATTACCAAGCGGTAATACATCCGGCAAAATCAAATCACCATCTGCATCTGTAAAGAATGATGTGTGGATTTCCTTTGAAGGATATGTTGTAATCATTTCCACATACTTGTTAGTATCCATATTGAAAATCTTAAACTCTGTGTTAGGAATCAGAACTGTCATTCCGGTATCTGCATCCTTCTTGATTACACGAAGCTTTGCAGTAAACTCTCTGTCAATGAACACTCTCCAAACCTGTGGCTCTGTAGGATTGTTCTCAGTAATGTGTACCTCAAAAGGCTTGATCGTCTCCATGTTATGAGGAGTTACTGTCTCAATCACTACATAAGTTCCATAAGGGATAGGAATTGTAACCAGATGTCCCTTTTCATCTGTGAAAAGCTGTGTCTCTCCGTTTGCACCAATTACAACAGGAGTCGCACTGTCAAAATCATAACTGCCATCTTCTTTTACGGATAAAGATGACTTAAGGTAAGCGGTAAAGCCCGCCTTTTCAAGCAATGGAGCTTCTGTATCCTCTCCATTATCAGATACCTTAATCATCTGGAATGGCTGCTTCATAACCTGCTCTGCTGAAGTTGTGCTTCTTGAAACCTCTGCCACAAGATCACCTTCATAATCGCAGACTACATCATGCTCTTCCTCATCCAAAAGATAACCTTCCGGCGCAGTGATTTCCTTCACATAATAATTACCAAGGTAAAGGTTATTCACTTCCGCATCACCGTTTGCATCAATCGTCATGGTGGCTACCAAATCATTCGCCTTGAATACGACTCCGGTAGCACCATCCGGATGCATAATATCTTCACGGGCATATAAACCATACACTGCTCCCTCAAATGAAGCGTCGCCCTGTGGTACTGCAAGACCTGTTTCCTTATCTACTTTGTAGATATGAATCTTAGCAGTAGTTCTGTCATTTACAAACTCATGGCTGAAAGTTGCCTTTGCTGTAGTTTCAGACAGATAATTGAAATTGAAGCTGTAAACATCGCTACTGTTTCTCACATAACCAAAAGGTGCCTGTGTTTCTGAAATATAGTAGCTGTTAGCAATCGGCAAATCCAAAG
>JAFUKH010000060.1 GCA_017467845.1 Lachnospiraceae bacterium
CAGCGTAGAGAAGGCAGATAAGGAGCGTTCCGATACTCGTGAAGCAGTTCGTTACATTTCCGAGATTATTGAGCAGGCAGCTGTTAACGCTGAAATCGTAAGTGAAAACGCAATCAAGATGATGTCAAATGTTGAAAATCTGAACCAGACATCTAACAACTTGATTGAGAATATGAACGGATTAAAAGAAGATATATCGGTATTCAAAGTTGAATAAAAAATGATATAGTAAAAAACCACTTACGATAAACGTAAGTGGTTTTTTTGGAGGAAGATAATGAAATATATATTGAATGAACAAAATGTTAAATTACTTGGTCGTACCATGCTGGTGGGTGAAAATCTATGGATGGCGTGGTCTGCAACCGGCGTAGAATTTGAATTTGAAGGAAAGGAACTGGAGGTTACTGTTCTTGGGGGGAATGCGGCAACTGACTATTCTGTAGACAATTGTTTTGCTAAAATAGGGATTTACGTGGACGATGTGCGAGTTACCACCGATTTAGTAAGGCAGTCCAGAAAAAAATATGAGATTATTAATGGAGATGTGGTACGCAGGGTGAAGGTTCGTGTTATGAAGCTTTCTGAGGCTCCCATGTCTACCATCGGTATGGAACCGATTGTGACGGAAGGAAAGATTTTGCCGGTAGAGAGGTGTGCTCATAGTGTAGAATTTATCGGTGATTCCATTACCTGCGGTTATGGGGTGGATGATATGGATTTACGCCATACTTTCTCCACTGCTACGGAGGATGTGACAAGGGGATATGCATATTTGACCGCTAAGGAGCTGGGAATGGATGTGAACATCGTTTCCTGTAGCGGTTATGGTGTCCTATCAGGATACACAGATGATCCACAGGTGCAGAATACTGCTGAGCTTTTACCTCCTTACTATGAGACGCTTGGCTTTTCCAGAGACTTTTTTGAAGGCGGTCTTTCTCCTCAGGATGTGCAGTGGGACTTCTCGGGATATCAGCCGGAGCTGGTGGTACTCAATCTGGGAACCAATGATAACAGCTTTTGTCAGGAGATACAGCAGCGGTGGGATTTATTTACGGAGCGTTATGTCGCGTTTTTACAGACGATTCGTAAGAACAATCCCAAGGCAATGATTTTATGCGTATATGGCGTGATGGAGGATCGGATTGCCCCCACAGTAGAGAAGGCAGTAGAGATATATAGGGAACAGT
The DNA here is from genome assembly GCA_017467845.1 of Lachnospiraceae bacterium. GTDB lineage: Bacteria > Bacillota > Clostridia > Lachnospirales > Lachnospiraceae > Acetatifactor. The sequence continues at coordinate 1,194 of JAFUKH010000060.1, forward strand.
GTGGAGATGAACGAATTACCTATTTATACATTGCTCCCGATGATGGAACCAGGGGATATGCAGTGGATTTTCATCCTGCACCAGCCACCCATGCATTGGCTTCAGAGGTTGTTGTAGAAAAAATCAAAAAGTTAATAAAATTTGAATAGTATTTTCTGATTATTTAGTGTATAATTACTATAAACTAGGTCTATAGTAATAAGGAGTGTATTTATGCTTGTAACGTTGATTCCTTTATTTGATGAGAACATGGCAATTCGCGCATATTCTTTGTTTACCCAGAAGGAGAATTATTTCCTAAACCCTCTTTTTGCAGGTACCGGTGCTTTGGACGGAGCGGGACGTGTAGATGGTATGGAAGTAATTCAGAGTATGGGAATGGAGACTTTATCTGCGGATAGGGATGTATTTGTAACAGTTTCCAGTATGAATATATTCTCTGACCTGACAATACAGTGTGATGCGCCTCACGAAAGATTGGTACTCTTGATTGAGCCGGATGTGAAGCCTGAGCCAATGTTTATTGAGAGAATCAAGGAACTGAAGGGCATGGGGTACAAATTCGGCATGCGTAAGCTGGCTGTACATGATTTTCAGGCATATACGGAAGTCTTGAAGCTGATGGACTATGTATTTCTGAATCCTAAAAAAGTGGATTTGGCCATTGCAAAGAAGTATTTTAGTGCGCTTTTTCCGCAGATAACTCTTTGCGCGGTCAATGTGCAGACCGTGGATGAGTTTGAAGAAATCCGGGATAAGGCAGGATTTGCTTTATACGAAGGAAACTTTTATCAGGTGCCTATTACCAAGGGGGAACATCACGTAACGCCGTTAAAGGCAAACTATATCAGCCTTATTAACAAGGTTAACGAGGAGAATTTTGATTTGTCTGAGGCTGCGGATATTATTGGAAATGACCCTGCACTTACCATTGAGCTTCTGCGAATGGTGAATAATATTGCAGTGAATTCGGAAGTGACAAGTCTTCGTCATGCAGCAGCAATGATAGGACAGAAAGAATTGAAGCGTTGGATTACCACTGCTGCTATCAGTGAGCTTTGTACGGATAAACCTTCAGAAATCATGCGGGTATCCATGCTCCGTGGTAAGTTTGCGGAGAATCTGGCTGCGACATTTAAACTGGGAGAGCATTCTTCAGAAGCTTTCATTTTGGGAATGTTTTCCGTATTGGATGTAGTACTGGAGACAACCATGGAAGATGCTTTGTCCAAGGTGAATGTGTCTAATGATGTAAGAGCAGCTCTGTTAAACGGAGAAGGTTCGTTTGAGCCTTTATATAGTTTTATTCTCCAGTATGAGAAAGCAAGCTGGCAGGAAGTATCAAGACAGATGATTTTGCTGGACATTGATATGAATACCCTTTACAATGCATACATTGATGCCTTAGTATGGTATAGAAAATTAATGCTAGGAAAGTAAAGTTAGGGAAGCTACAATGGATTTATTTGAATATATGCGTAGTACCAATATGGAAAAGGAGTCTCCCTTGGCAGCACGTATGCGCCCAAAAACTTTGGAAGAGGTAGTTGGGCAGGAGCACATTATTGGGAAGGACAAGCTGCTTTATCGGGCTATAAAGGCGGATAAAATCAGCTCAGTAATTTTCTACGGCCCTCCGGGAACGGGGAAAACTACTTTGGCGAAGGTGATTGCCAATACTACTAGTGCGGAATTTACCCAGATTAATGCCACGGTTGCAGGCAAGAAGGATATGGAAGAGGTAGTAGCCAAGGCCAAGGATTTGCAGGGAATGTATGGTAAGCGTACCATTCTGTTTATTGATGAAATTCATAGATTTAATAAGGGACAGCAGGATTATCTTCTTCCCTTCGTGGAAGATGGAACCATTATCCTGATTGGTGCAACTACAGAGAATCCTTATTTTGAGGTAAACGGAGCGTTGATTTCACGCTCCATTATCTTTGAGTTAAAACCGATTCCACGAGAGGCTGTAAAGAAGTTAATCGAAAAGGCTGTTTATGACACGCAGGTGGGAATGGGAAGTTACAATGCTGTGATTGAAGAGGATGCATTGGAATTCCTCGCAGATTTATCCGGTGGTGATGCAAGACTTGCATTGAATGCTGTTGAACTTGGCGTAATGACTACGGAACGTAGTGAGGATGGCAAGATTCACATTACCTTGGATGTGGCTCAGGAATGTATTCAGAAGAGAGCGGTACGGTACGATAAGAACGGAGATAATCATTATGATACCATTTCTGCATTTATAAAAAGTATGAGAGGTTCCGATGCAGATGCTGCGGTATATTATCTGGCTCGTATGTTATATGCCGGAGAAAGTATTACTTTTATTGCAAGAAGAATCATGATTTGTGCGGCAGAGGATGTGGGAAATGCAGATCCCATGGCACTTGTGGTAGCAACTAATGCCTCTATGGCAGTGGAACGAATCGGTATGCCGGAGGCTCAGATCATCCTTTCTCAGGCAGCAAGCTATGTTGCCAGTGCACCCAAGAGTAATGCAGCATGCGAGGCAATCTTTTCTGCAATGAGCGAAGTGGAGGCTACCGGGAATCTGGCCATACCAACGCATTTGCAGGATGCGCATTATAAGGGGGCTGCGAAATTGGGACACGGAACCGGATATAAATATGCTCATGCTTACAAAAATAATTATGTGGAGCAGCAGTATCTTCCTTATGAACTTAGTGGGAAGGAATTTTACAAGCCGACCGGAAACGGATATGAGCAGAAGATTAGAGAACATATGGCAAGGATTAAAAAGGAAGCGAAGGAATAGTTCGCTTCCTTTTTAGGTACCCGAACCCAGGGAATGTGAAGAATGAGGCGGGAGACACCATCTCTTTTCCTATCACGTCTCCGATGATTAAGTAATTCTAGAATTTCTGGCAGAGGTCCAGAGAAGCAACGCGTCGGTGGCAAGGACGCATCCATGCGCCTAGCCACCTCATCCGGACATCCGTGTCCAGATGCCGCTGAATATTGAGCAGAAATTAAGAATTACTAAATCATCTTCGCAATGTGATTAGAAAAGAGATGGTGTCTCCCGCCTCATTCTTTACATTCCCACCGCCACGCCCGATGCCGGGCGTGACGGAGCGCCGTTGGCGCTGGAAAAGGTTAGTGATAGTGTGAAAATTTATATATGCCCTTGGAGTGTGGGAAACTCGTACTTATACTGTACATGTGTGAATATATTTTCTTTTCGCTAGAAGATTGGTGTGATATTATGGATGGTAGAAGAAGTGGATAAATTTGAATTTATCGCGCTCAAGTGAAAAGTAAGCGCCTGCTAAGCAGGCATTTACTTTTCCTGGCGCGATACCGACAAAATCAAAAAGTGCGAAGCACGACAGACGCAGCGCGTCTGGATTTTGGAGGTGGAGGAAGTAGATAACTAAGAATTTGATAAGGAGTAATTTCCTATGAACGATATTGAAATTGGATTACAAATGTATCAAAAAGCCACAGATTTCGTCAATAAAAGATTTCCGAGTGGCTGGGGTGGATGTGCTGTTATTTTTACAGAAGACCAACAGTATTTGATATCTGTGGCTTTAGAATCTTTTAATGCTGGGGCAGGTTTGTGCATGGAAACGGGAGCTATGTGTGAAGCTCAAAAGTTCAATTTGCGTATTACACATTCATTATGTGTTTCGAGAGATAGCGAAAATGACGATTTCAAAATTCTGACTGCCTGCGGGATATGTCAAGAAAGGTTTAGATATTGGGGTGGTAATGTCAAAATAGCAATAACCAACCCCAAAAATGAAGTCATATTTAAAACACTC
>JAFUKH010000061.1 GCA_017467845.1 Lachnospiraceae bacterium
TGAACCAGGAATACAGAATGCCTGAAGACCCTCACCGATTGCTGCAGCAGCGTCAGCCGCTCTCTTACAACCTTTCTTGATTGCGATTGCAGCACCTACAATGTAAGCCCAGCAAGCGTTCTCAAAACAGATTGGCTGGATACCTTTGATCTGATTGTAAACATCAAGTCCAGCGTCTTTTGTAATTTTCTCAGCTTCTCCAAGAGAAGCGATACCATAGCTATTTAAAACAGCATTAATCTGATTAATTCTTCTTTCATATGATTCAAATAAAGCCATTATAGTTCTCCTCCTCTATTATTTCACTTCTTTATCAGTTCTAGGATCGATAATCTTAACAGCATCTGCTACACGACCATACTGACCGCAAGCCTTCTCATATGCTGTGTTAGGGTCATCACCCTTCTTGATGAAGTCTGTCATCTTACCAAGGCTTACGAACTTGTAACCAATAATCTGATTATCAGCATCAAGAGCGATACCTGTTACATATCCCTCTGCCATTTCAAGATAACGAGGTCCCTTAGCCAATGTACCGTACATTGTACCAACCTGAGAACGAAGTCCCTTACCTAAATCTTCAAGACCAGCACCTACTGCAAGTCCTTCTTCAGAGAATGCAGACTGAGAACGTCCGTAAACGATCTGTAAGAATAACTCTCTCATAGCGGTGTTGATAGCATCACATACAAGGTCAGTATTTAAAGCTTCCATAACAGTTCTGCCCGGAAGGATTTCAGCTGCCATAGCTGCTGAGTGAGTCATACCGGAACATCCGATAGTCTCAACCAATGCTTCCTGAATGATACCCTCTTTAACATTTAAGGATAACTTACAAGCACCCTGCTGAGGAGCACACCAGCCCACACCATGTGTGAATCCGGAAATGTCTTTAACATCTTTTACTTTAACCCATTTTGCTTCTTCTGGGATAGGAGCACAGCCGTGAGATACGCCCTGCGCTACTGGACACATTTCTTCAACTTCTTTTGAATAAATCATGTGATATCTCCTTTCAAAATGATAAATCTTATCATATTCTCCTACATTCTCGCATATTCAGACAAAAAAATCTAGTCCTTTTTGTCAAAAAATTATCGAAACCAACTTATTCCTTCGGAACAATATTCTTGCCATCCTTAAAAATGTGCTTTGCAGGAACAAAACCTCTTACACAAGAGGTAGGATAAACATTGGACTCTCTGCCGATCACGGTACCCGGATTCAGTACGCTGTTGCAGCCAACCTCTACGTTATCTCCCAGCATTGCTCCCATCTTTTTAAGTCCGGTCTCGAACTTCTCTTCCCCTGCCTTTACTACTACCAGAGTCTTGTCGCTCTTAACATTAGAAGTGATGGAACCGGCACCCATATGAGCCTTAAAGCCAAGTACACTATCGCCAACATAATTGTAATGCGGAACCTGCACTTTATTGAAAAGTACCACGTTCTTAAGCTCGGTAGAGTTCCCTACAACCGCTCCCTTACCAACGATTGCATTGCCACGTACAAATGCACAGTGACGGATTTCAGCATCCTCATCAACAATGAGTGGACCATTGAGGCATGCGGTAGGAGCTACCTTTGCACTCTTGGCAATCCAGATATTCTCTCCTCTCTTCTCGAATTTGTCCTCAGGAAGAGTATTTCCAAGCTCTACGATAAACCCGGAAATCTTTGGTAAAACCTCCCATGGATAGGTCACGCCATCAAACAGCTTTGCTGCTATGGTTTCATTTAAATCATACAGATTCTTGATTGTTAACATTTTTGTTTTCCTCTCTTTCTTCAAAATCAAATACTACTCTGTCTTCTTCATTCATCTTCAGATACGCATCAAAGAGATTGCCGCTCTTGGACGTAAATCCGGTTACTTTCTCCCTGGTTTTACCCTCGGTCAAAAGCTCTGAAACCGTACTTTCCTCTAAGACCTTCCCTGCGATGGTATATGGTAATCTGAACTTACATTCACATATGTAGTTCTTAAGATTTCTCTTTAATTTATTTTGACATTTGGGACAGGAAATCTGCGTTTCCACAGCTTCTCCTTCTCCAAAATCAAATACAATTTTACCTTCCTGATTTACCTTTAAGACAGCAGAAAACATCATCCCGGTCTTCGCCACAAATTTATCGATAACATCGGTCTTCCCTTCCGTAAGGAGCTGCTTTACCTGCTTTTCATTAAGAGACACTCCTGCGATTTTACCAATGTTAAACTTGCAGCTATCTTCCTTCTCCCTTTCACTATTGATGCAGCGGTAACCATAAGGGGTAATCACTATCTCCCCGCCACAGACAGGACATTTCACGTCCTTGACTCTCTTTTCTTCCAAATCCTCAAAATCAAATTTCAGACCGGTTACTTTACCTTCTTCATCCTTACTTAAAACAACTCTGGCATCAAATTTCTTGCCTGACTTAGACTTAAAACCATAAATTGTGGAGGTTCTTCCGTTTAACAAAAGTTCCTTTACCTGCGCCTCACTCAAATCCTTGGAAGCCATCTTTCCGATGGAGAACCTACAGCTCTCCGGATTATCCTTCTGAAACTTTAGACACCCATAACCAAAGCTGTTTTTCGCAATTTCGCCTCCGCACAAGGGACAACTCACATCCTTTATCACTTTGGCTTCTACGGATTCAAAATCAAAATTGATTCTGTGCGATCCTTCTTCGTCCTTCTCCAGAACCAGACAGGCATCAAACTTTTTACCGGCTTTGGATTTAAAGCCATAAATAGTGGATGTTTTTCCTTCCGTCAGGAGCTCCTTTACCTGTGCTTCTGTTAAATCCTTAGAGGCGATCTTCCCAATGGAAAATTTACAACTGTTCGGGTCATCCTTTTTATAATTCAGACATCCGTAGCCAAAGCTGTTTTTTGCGATTTCGCCTCCACAGGAAGGACACTTAACATCTTTGACAACCTTTGCCTCCACCTCATCAAAATCAAATACGATTCTGGGAGGCTGCCCTTCCTCTTTTTCCAGTACCAGACAGGCATCAAATTTCTTCCCGGACTTAGACTTAAACCCACGAATTGTCTGAGTCTTGCCGTTTAATAACAGCTCTTTCACTTGCGTCTGATTTAAGTCTTTATTGGCAATCTTACCAATGGCAAATTTACAGCTGTTCTTATCATCTATACTAAAATTAGAACAGCCATAGCCAAAGGATTTCACCAACATATCTCCGCCGCAGGCGGGGCATTTTACCCCTTCTACCACTTCCGGTTCACTTTGAAAATCATTAAAAGAAATATTTATCTTCCCGTCCTCTTCCTTTTTCATGCAAAGAGAAGCCGCAAATTTCTTCTTATTCTTGGATACAAAACCATCAATCAGCTTCGTCTTCCCGGTAGTAATCAGTTCCTTAAAATCATCCTCAGAAATCACCACGCCCGCAATACTACCTACGTTGAATTTACATCCATTTTCCTTGTTCCAGTAATTGCTGCAGCCATAACCAAAGGATGTGGTTGTCAGTTCGCCGCCGCAAGCAGGACAGGGAATTCCCAGAGGCTTTCGGGTGGCAATTCCTTTGGATTCTTTCCCGGTAAAACGGTTAATCTGCCGAGCAATGTTTTCTGTTAAGTCACTGTCAATCATTGCTAGTGTCTCACTGCGGATATATTCCTCCAGCTTCTCCCGGTACTGCTCCATGATAACACTACCATTTACAATACCCTCCAGCCCCTTTTCCCATGATGCTGTCATCTTGGGATTTAAAAGGGTCGGTACCGACATACTTACCACCTCGTAAATCATCTCACCAAGATTCTCCGGTGAAAGCACCTGCGTTTTTTTATTTAGATTAATATATCCGACTCTGATAAGCTTCTTAATAATCTCCGCTCTGGTTGCACTGGTTCCGATACCGGTATTCTTTATCTGGGCACGAAGCTCTTCATCTTCAATCAGATTACCTGCGTTTTCCATGGCCAGAATAATAGTACCTGAGGTATAACGCTTGGGCGGTGAAGTCTTACCTTCTTTGATAGAGTATGAATCTACAGAAAGCTCATCCCCCTGCTTTAACTTATCTGCCAGCTCAAGGAGCTTTGCCTTTTGTGCTTCATTCTCTTCCTCCGGATCACTGCTCTTTGGTACACCACTGATTTCCATATATCCCTTGGACTTCAGTACTTTAGAGGATGTAAAGAACTGTTCATCCTTTACCTTCACCACAAGCTTCACTGTCATATATTCCGCAGGCGGATAAAAAATGCTTAAGAAACGCCTGTTAATCAGGTTAAATACGTCCACATGAAGCTGTGACAGACCGGAAAGTCCACTAATCTGTCCGGTAGGAATGATTGCATAGTGGTCTGTAATCTTGGAATCATCTGCATATTGTGTCTTATCCAGACCATTATATAGATGACTATCCAGAATCTTCTGCACAAACTTCTGGGTAGGTTCGTATTCCTTTAGCTTATATAAATTCTTACGAATCTCCTTTGCTACCGCCGTAGAAAGCACACGAGCATCTGTTCTGGGATAGGTAGTACATTTTCTCTCATACAAATCCTGAGCAATCTGCAGAGTCTCATCAGGACTGATTTTAAAAAGCTTAGAGCACTCTGCCTGAAGCTCCGCCAGGTTAAATAGAAGCGGCGCCTTTTTCTTAGAAAGATTCTTCTCGATAGAAGCAACTGTAGCTTTCTCCCCGGTCAACTCATCAATGAGCTGTTTCGCAGTCTCCTCTTTCTTAAATCCGTTCTCCTTGTATAAAAGGGGTGAATTAAAGTACTTGGACTTTTCTACTGCCTTCCACTCTGCAGCAATCTTATCCTCTGTAAAGTTACCGATTACGCGATAAAAAGGCGTCTCCACAAAGTCCCTTATTTCACGCTCCCTGATAACAATCATACCCAGCACACAGGTCATAACACGACCTACCGCAATGGCGGTATAAGACTTGGTAGCCGCAGCATCATTTAAAAGCTTACCATACTTCACAGAAAGAACTCTGGAGAAGTTAATGCCCAGCGCATAATCCTCGATAGTACGCATAATGCCGGATTTACCTAAGTTATCGTAGTCTGACATAGGTCTCGCTTCGTTGATACCCCTGCGGATTTCCTCATCGGTCTGGGAATCAATCCAGACTCTTCGTTCCTCCATTCCCTCACGGACACCACCAAATTTACGAATATTCTCCTCGATGGTCTGACCTTCTTTTCCGGAGTCTCCCGCCCAATATACAACAGAGATATCTTCTCTATGTAACAAAGAATGTACGGTTTCATACTGCTGTCTTACGTTATCAATAACACCATATTTATAATTCTCCGGTAGAAAAGGTAAATCCTCTAATCGCCATTTCTTATACTTCTCATCATAGGCCTCCGGATAAAGCATTTCCACCAGATGACCTACGCACCAAGAAATCACATATTCATCATTTTCAATATATCCGTTCCCACGACCTGCGACACCAAGTACTCGGGCAAAATCCCGGGCAACGGATGGTTTCTCAGTTATAATTAATTTTTTTGCCACTAAACTAGCTCCTTGAAATTGATGTGTTTTCAAAAATCAGAATCTAGGCATAATAACTCAAATAAGGGCGACTTGCCGCTGCATCGGAGTCCCTTTTTGAGTTATTATGATTAGATTCGTAGCATTGGTACAAATAAGAGGGTGTGATTATTCACACCCTCCCGCATTATATCACTTATTTCTTTGTAATGTAACCCTGAGCTTTTAATAACTCTGCGCAAAGTACAGCACCACCCGCTGCACCTCTTACGGTGTTGTGAGAAAGTCCTACAAACTTCCAATCATATACGCTATCCTCACGAATACGTCCAACGCTTACACCCATACCGTTCTCATAATCAACATCAAGCTTAACCTGAGGTCTGTTGTCCTCTTCCAAATACTGGATGAACTGCTTAGGAGCACTTGGAAGATTTAATTCCTGAGGTGCACCTGAGAAGTTTACAAGCTTTTCGATTAACTGCTCTTTGGTAGGTTTCTTCTTAAACTTAACAAATACAGCTGCAGTATGTCCGTTTAATACAGGTACACGGATACACTGACAGGTAATTACAGGGCTGGTAGCCGGCTTAATTACGCCATCTTCAATGGTACCCCAGATTCTAAGAGGCTCTTTCTCGCTCTTCTCTTCCTCGCCGCCGATATAAGGGATAATGTTCTCAACCATTTCCGGCCAATCCTTAAAAGTCTTACCTGCACCGGAGATTGCCTGATAAGTAGTTGCTACTACCTCATATGGCTCGAACTCCTTCCAAGCGGTAAGTACAGGAGCATAGCTCTGGATAGAACAGTTTGGCTTAACTGCTACGAAACCTCTGGTGGTTCCCAGACGCTTCTTCTGGAAGTCGATAACCTTCATATGGTCAGGATTAATCTCAGGTACTACCATAGGAACATCAGGTGTCCATCTGTGAGCACTGTTGTTAGAAACTACAGGAGTCTCAGTCTTAGCGTAATCTTCCTCAATCTTCTTAATCTCTTCCTTAGTCATATCTACTGCAGAGAATACGAAGTCGACCTCAGCTGCAACCTTCTCCACTTCATTAACGTTCATAACTACGATATTCTTAACAGCTTCCGGCATAGGAGTAGTCATTTTCCAACGATCACCAACTGCCTCTGCATAGGTCTTACCTGCACTTCTAGGGCTTGCTGCGATAGTAGTTACCTCGAACCAAGGATGGTTCTCAAGAAGAGAAATAAATCTCTGTCCAACCATACCGGTTCCGCCTAAAATACCAACTTTTAATTTTTCACTCATTTTTCATTTCCTCCTCATGCATTAATCTTCCGCAAGATACTCTTTGGAAGCTTTAATAACTTTATTCATTACCTCCATACCCGGTGCACCTAAAGTTAATCTCTTCTCCACACAGGTCTGAAGGGAAATTGCATCATAGATGTCTTCTTCAAACTTATCACAAATACTCTTAAGCTCATCTAAAGATAAATCATCGATGGCACAATTTTTATCAATACAATATAAAACAAGCTGACCGATAATACCATGAGCATCTCTGAAAGGCACTCCCTTTAATACCAGATAATCTGCTGCATCCGTAGCATTGGTAAAGCCACCCAATGCGCTCTTAGCCATTTTATCTTTTCTAAACTTCATGGTCTTAATCATACCGGTAAAGAGCATCAGACAGTTCTGGGCTGTCTCCATGGCATCAAATGCCACCTCCTTATCCTCCTGCATATCTTTATTATATGCAAGGGGTAAGCCTTTCATGGTAGTTAAAAGGCTCATCAGTGCCCCGTACACTCTTCCGGTCTTACCACGAACCAGCTCAGCAATATCAGGGTTCTTCTTCTGCGGCATGATACTGCTTCCGGTAGAATATGCATCGTCAATTTCTACAAATTGATATTCATTGGTGTTCCAGATAATGATTTCCTCGGAAAATCTGCTCAGATGCATCATAATCATGGAAAGTGCAGATAAAAACTCAATCAGATAATCTCTGTCAGACACAGAATCCATACTGTTTAAGGTAGGTCCGGCAAATCCGAGGAGCTCTGCGGTGTATTCTCTATCTAACGGATATGTAGTACCCGCCATAGCACCGGCTCCCAGCGGACAATAATTCATACGATTATAAATGTCTTTAAGTCTGGAGCGGTCTCTCTTAAACATCTCAAAATATGCACCATAGTGATGTGCAAGGGTGGTTGGTTGCGCCTTCTGAAGATGGGTAAAGCCCGGCATGTAGGTCTCCACATTCTCTTCCATTGTGGTTAAAATCGCCTCTAACAGCTCCTTTAAAAGAGCATCCGTATTCTTTACCTGCTCTCTGGTATAAAGTCTCATGTCCAGAGCCACCTGATCGTTACGGCTTCTACCTGTATGCAAACGCTTACCTGCTTCACCGATGCGCTCAATCAGATTTGCCTCCACAAAACTGTGGATATCCTCATACTTAGGGTCAATCTCAAGTGCTCCCCTTTCCACATCTGCAAGGATGCCTTCCAAACCTTTTATAATGGCTTCCTTATCCTCCACGGTAAGAATCCCCTGCTTTGCAAGCATGGTCACGTGAGCAATACTTCCCTGAATATCCTGTTTGTACAGTTTCTTGTCAAAATTAATGGACGCATTGAAGTCATAAACCATCTGGTCTGTATCTTTGGTAAAGCGTCCGCCCCACAAACTGGCCATAGTTATTCCTCTTTTCTCGTTTACTTTGAATAGTTATATCACATTTGACACTTTAATGCAATAGAGTGAATATACTAAAATAAACAGAAAAAAGAGTAGTCTTATGTCCAAAAATATCTTAAGTCTTCATAATATCAGTTACTCCTATCACACAATCCAAGGGGAAACAAAAGCCTTGAAGGATATCTCCTTTGATTTACAGCAAGGAGAATTCCTGGCAATTGTTGGTCCCAGCGGATGTGGTAAAACAACCCTTCTTTCCATCATTGCCGGACTTCTCACACCGCAGTCGGGCACCATTGTACTTCCCCACAATAGCAAGGATATGCGCAGTTCCATCGGATATATGCTACAGCGCGACCATCTTTTTTCATGGAGAACCATCTACCAAAATGCCATTCTTGGTCTGGAAATTCAAAACAAGCTATCAGATAGAACAAAAGCATATGTAGAGCATCTTTTAGAAGAATATGAGCTGGCCGATTTCTCAGACAAATATCCGGACCAGCTTTCCGGTGGTATGAAGCAGCGTGTTGCCCTGATTCGTACACTGGCTCTTAATCCGGACATTCTCCTTCTGGATGAGCCCTTTTCCGCACTGGATTATCAAACACGACTGAATGTATCGGATGACATCTGTAAACGCATTCGAAAAGCAGGTAAAACAGTCATCCTGATTACTCATGATTTATCGGAAGCAATCAGTCTGTCTGACCGGATTCTGGTGCTCTCGAAACGACCCTCTACCATCAAATACGAACTAAATATCGAACTGGACAACGAACACAGACATCCGGTACGTTCTCGCACCATACCAGAGTTCGGCAAGTATTTCAATATTTTATGGGAGGAATTGCAAAATGAATCAGACAGTATTAACTAATCAGGAGCTTTTTGTAAAATCTCATAAAAGACATCATTTTCTGGTTGGCTTTTATCGGATTATGCTTTTTGTAGCTTTTCTTACCTTATGGGAATACAGCTCTGTTACCGGACTGATAGACAGCTTTTTCTTTTCAAGTCCAAGTGGTATTATCTCTTGCATCTACAGGTTGGCCACGCAGGAAGAGCTTTTCTTTCATATATCTACCACACTTTTTGAAACAACCGTAAGCTTTCTGCTTGTGATGTTCGTCAGTCTTCTCACCGCTACACTGCTATGGTATTCCGACTACTTTTCCGAAATTCTGGAGCCTTATCTGGTTATCCTAAACAGCTTACCAAAGTCTGCCCTTGCTCCACTATTAATCGTATGGCTGGGTACCGGCACAAAGACCATTATTATCGCCGGAATCTCCGTGGCAATTTTCGGCTCCATCATCAGTGTATACACCGGTTTTAAACAAACTGATAAGGATAAAATCATGCTTATTGAGACGCTGGGCGGCAATCGTATAGACGCTTTCGTCAAACTGATTCTTCCCTCCGCACTACCTCAGCTTATCAGCATTGCAAAAATTAATATTGGTCTTTCTCTTGTAGGTGTTATTATCGGAGAATTTCTTGCTGCGAGAAGGGGGCTCGGATATCTGATCATCTATGGTTCACAAGTTTTCAAGCTTGATATGGTGATTTCCTCCATTCTAATTCTTTGTCTGATTGCCTTTGCATTTTATAAAATCATTCAATTCTTTGAGCATAATCAAAAAAAGAAGAACCACGCTCCCTTATAAGGAGTGTGGTTCCATCCCTTAATTATAAAATACTTTTTTGATTGACTTTATTACCCGTTCTCCATCAAAAGGCTTTGCAATAAAATCATCTGCGCCCCTTTCAAAAGCCTGAAGCCTTGTACTGTTATTGTCCTGACTGGAGCAGGCAATAACCTTAATGTACGGATACTTTTTCTGTAAAATGCTGGTTGCAGAGATTCCATCCATTACCGGCATAATCAAATCAAGCAATACAATATCCGGCTGGAACTTCTCCACCATACGGAACATCTCGTCACCGTCTGCAGCCTCAGCGCATTTATAAGATTCTGTTTTCAAAATCTCAAGCAAATACTCTCTCATATACTGTGAGTCATCCACAATCAGTACCTTCGGCTTGCGATTCTTTTTCTCTTTCAGCTTCAACTTAATGTTACGCTTATTATCGTACATATTAGAGTCCGCAGCATTAAGAAGTACCTCCATACTGCAGTTCACAATATTATTGGACATTGCATAACCATAGGCATAGCTAATCTGCGCCTGACCCTCTTCCAAATTCATGCGCACTCGCTTGTTATACTTACCTGCCTCTTCTTCGATACGATTGATTACCAGCTTAACCACAGCTTCATCCACATTTTGAAGAACTGCCACAAACTCATCACCGCCGTACCTACCCACAAAATCCTCTTCTCGGATGGCTTTACGAAGTATTCCGCCAAACTGCTTAATTAAAATATCACCTTCCACATGACCCTGCTTATCATTCACTTCCTTCAAATTATTCAGGTCAATCATAATGCAACAGGTAACACCCTTTGACAAGTCCTGATTCTTCAAAACCTCTTCACAACGGCTCTTATTAGGAAGTCCGGTATGTAAATCCAGATACGCTTTCTCTGTCAGCTGCATCTGCTGTTTCATATTGGCACGATAAAGCTCATTATAAGTATCTGCCAAAATATAAAACTCATAGGAGCCACTCTTGGTCAGAGGCTTATTCTCCTGAAATGATTTCAAAACCTTACGGAAAGGAAATACTACGAAATATGCCATGGAAAGAAATAACAGCACATTAAATACTAACATACAGTACATCAGAACCCTCTGCTGATTGATATAGCCCCCCAATACATCCGTAGAATTCTTCTGCTGGCTCATATATCGCTCTTCCACCAACACTTCCGCCTGATCAATGTAGCTATGGATATCCGCCTTCGCAGCCTGATAGAACTCACCGTAAAGCATGGTGTTGGCTTTTTCCAGCTGCTGTTCCTTTTCTCTAAGCTTGTCAATATGGAACAATTGTGCATCTAATACATCTGCCGGTAAAACCATATTCTTTAGCTGGCCATTGGCAACCACAAGAAGCTTCATGATGTAACAATCTGTATTCTTAAGTCCCGTAGATATCTCCGTAGCTTCCAAAAGCAGCTTATACACTTCATCATTATTATGATACTTTGCAATGTGAGCCAAGGCATCTTGATAAGTCTTGCCATCATCAAAGGCTTCAAAATAATTATACACATATGTCTCATCAATATTGTTGTAGAATTTCTCTACCATATTGGTCATGACATCTGTAGTATTACGTATAGTATTGATACTCTCAATACAAGTCGAATACTCCTCCGTGTATGATTCAAACAAGGTAAAACTCCTTGCTATTTCCGTTGTAAGAAAAAGACTGCCGACAATGAGCACAGCGGAAAATAAAATATAGACAAAACTTACATGTGTAATTCTAGGTGCCCTTATTCTCAGTAAACCACCATTTTTATTCTCTTTCTTCATAACGCTATGATTGTTCTCCCTCTACAGCATTTTGAAAATCTTCTACCGAAGCCTCAAAGCATTTCAACATTTTATGAGAAAACACACCACATTCCCCATTCTTAATCATGTTAATTGCCTCTTCCACGCTGTAAGCATCCTTGTATACTCTCTTACTGACAAGTGCATCGAACACATCTGCAACGGCAACGGCCTGTGCCCAAATAGGACATGCTTCACCTACAAGTCCATCCGGATATCCTCTCCCATCGTATCTCTCATGATGATATCTGACAATATCATAACAGTACCCATAAAAGGCACTATGCTCCTGTTTAAAGGATTCCAATATCTGACATCCGTACAAGGTATGACGCTTCATCTCTGCATACTCTTCATCCGTCAATCTTCCCGGCTTTAATAATATCGCATCCGGAATCCCTACCTTACCAATATCATGAAGTGCCGATGCATTCACAATATTCGTTACATCTTCCTCGGTCAAATTATATTCCGGGTAGAACACTAAAACCTTCTTCATAATAATCTTGGTAAAATTCTGGACACGCTTTACATGTTCACTGGACTCTAAGCTTCTAAATTCCACAACCGAACCAAGGGCATTCACAAGAAAATCACTGCTCTTACGAAGCTGTTCTCTGCTCCTGCGAAGTCTCTCCTGACTAAGCACCAATTCTCTTGTACGAACCTCCAGCAAGTCCTCCATATGATTCTTTGTCTGAAAAAGCTGAATCACATTCTGAGCACGCTGAAATACAATTCTATGGGAAAAAGGCTTATAAACCACATCGGAACAACCATATTCATAGGCCTTCTCTTCTTCCTGTAAGGTTGTCTCTCCTGTAATCATAATTACAGGAATGGTGTTCATATAACCTTCTTCCTTCATTTCCTTCAAAACATCAAGGCCACATTTCTTTGGCATTACCTGATCAAGAAATACCACCGCAATCTCATCGGAATACTGCTTCACCAGGGATATCGCTGTTTCACCATCTCCGGCTTCCAGAATCGAATATTTCTCTTCGAAAATCATCCGAAGAATATCTCTGTTAATCTCTGAGTCATCCACAATTAGGACTTTATCCGCAACCATATGCAAATCCTCCAAGGCTAACCTTTGTTCATTACATCAAAAATCATACTTGGTACCATTATACCACCAATTTTCTGACAAAAAAACCCCAAACATTTCATTTTACCGAAATGTTTGAGGTTTTTACTAAGCTGAAAATGGGACTCGAACCCACGACCCCTTCATTACGAGTGAAGTGCTCTACCGACTGAGCTATTTCAGCATTAGCATGAATTGGGGAATTCAAGATGTCTACTTAAGACTTCTTCATTATACGTTTAAAAATTGCATTTTGCAACATAAAATTCCCTAATTTATTGAAATAGTATCGCGGATTTCGACAATTCTAATCAAAAGTCTATTTATCCAGATGTACGTCCACCTGTGGGAATGGAATACTAATTCCGGCTTCATCCAAAGTATATTTCACATTTTCTGTAAGCCAGCCCTTAATATCCCAGTAATCCCCACTGTTTACCCAGCAACGTACATTCAAATCTACGCTGCTTGCGGCAAGCTCATTTACAAAAACATTACTGCTACCATCCTGAAGAATCTTATTATTAGACGCCATCAGCTCCATAATCTTATCCTTAGCCAGTTTGATATCTGAATCATAGGAAATTCCTACAAGTATGTCAATTCTTCTGGTTTTCTGGGTAGATACATTGGTAATTGCATTATTGGCCAGAGTTCCGTTAGGAAGAATTACTGTCTTATTATCTCCGGTAAGTAAGGTAGTATAGAAAATGTGTACCTCATGTACAGTTCCCTCATGACCTGCATTATCGATAATATAATCGCCAATTCCAAATGGCTTTAATACTAAAATAAGCACACCACCGGCAAAATTAGATAAACTTCCCTGTACAGCAAGACCGATTGCAACACCGGCAGAACCAAGGAGTGCTACTACACTTGCCGCGTCCACACCAAGATTGGTTGCCAGTAAAAATATTAATACTACATAGAGCCCGATTTTAATAAAGGAATCAACAAAGGTGATAACACTTAAATCTGCATCGGCCTTCTCCATTGCCTTCTTTACAAGCTTACGAATAATCCTAATTGCCTGAACACCTACCAGGAACAACACTACTACAAACAGCACTCTCATACCAAAGCTTAAAATCTTCTCCGGCAAATCATAAAGTGCATTCTTTAGGCCACCCAGTGCAGCGGACTGTGCCGTAAAAAATACATTCATCATTATTTCTTTGTGCCTTTCTTAACTGTTTTTTCTTTTTTAACGATTGTTTTCTTACGGATACGCTCCGCAATCACCTTTTCCAGCTCCTCCTCAGTATAAGGAACAAATCGTAAGATACTTAAGGAAAGAGGTGCAAGCTTTACTTCAATGGACTGTTCCTTGGCATCCCAGACAATATCCTCTGCCTTCTTAATACGGGAATTAACAACTCCGCTTCCGCCAAGCTTCACGTCATCGGTATTGAAAATCTCTTTATACTTACCTTCATAAGGAACTCCGGTACGGATGATCTGCTCCTTGCCTGCAAAGTTTGCAACCACTACAAGGATATCATCCTCCTCAGTACCCTTACGCATGTAAGAAAGATAACAATCATCACCGGAAATGCAATTGAGCCATGCAAAACCTTCAGGCGAATCATCCAGTGCATAGAGTGCCTTTTCCTTACGATAGAGCTCATTTAACTGCTTATAGCAATCTGCCACTCCCTTGTGACCGGGCTCCTTATAAAGCTCCCACTGCAGGATTCGTGCCTCATTGAACTCATCAAATTCTGCAACATCCTGTCCCATGAATAAAGCTTTCTTACCCGGATGGGTCATCATATAAGCATAGGTCAGCTTAAGACCTGCGAATTTCTCCTCTGGAGTGCCCGGCATCTTACCAATCATGGTTGCCTTGCCATGAACTACTTCATCATGAGAGAATACCAGCATAAACTTCTCGCTGTAGGCATAAATCATACTAAAGGTAAGCTCACCGTGGCGTCCGCTTCTGAAATACGGGTCAGTCTTGATATACTCTAAATAGTCATTCATAAAGCCCATGTTCCACTTAAGGTCAAAGCCAAGACCATCATCCTTAAGGTCTCCGGTAATCTTCGGGAATGCCGTACTTTCCTCTGCAATGGAAAGCACACCCGGATTACGCTTCTTCATCACAGAATTCAGATGCTTCATAAACTCAATAGCTTCTAAATTCTCATTACCCCCGTACATATTGGCAACCCATTCCCCATCATTTTTGCCATAATCCAGATAAAGCATACTTGCCACTGCATCCATACGGATACCATCCACATGATATTTCTCCACCCAGAATAAAGCATTGGCAATCAGATAGTTGGAAACCTCCGGTCTTCCATAATTGTAAATCAGGGTTCCCCAATGAGGGTGACTGCCCTTTCTCGGATCCATATGCTCATACAGACAAGTTCCGTCAAAATTGGAAAGACCATGTGTATCTCTGGGAAAATGCGCAGGAACCCAATCTAAAATTACACCGATACCAGCCTTGTGCAGCTCATTTACGAAGTACATAAAGTCCTCGGGAGAACCATATCTGGCAGTAGGTGCATAGTATCCGATAACTTGATATCCCCATGAACCATCAAAAGGATGTTCCATTACCGGCATCAGCTCTACATGAGTATATCCCATCTCCTTGATATAAGGAATTAATTTGTGCGCAATCTGACGATAATTTGCATAAGGTCTCTCATCTCCCGGAGCCACAAAAGAGCCAAGATAAAGCTCATATACGCTCATAGGCACATTTCCGGTCTGGAACGCACTTCTACCCTCAATAAACTTCTTGTCCTCCCATTTAAAGTCACTGATATCTACAATTACACTGGCAGTATCCGGTCTAAGCTGGGCTGCATTACCGTAAGGGTCTGCCTTCAAATAGGTGAGCCCCCCCTTTACCTTCAATTCAAACTTATAATTATCACCGCACTTTGCATCCGGAATAAATAATTCAAAAATGCCGGAATCCCAAAGTCTTCTCATCTGATGAATTCTACCATCCCAGTTATTGAAATCACCTACAACGCTGACACGAACTGCATTAGGAGCCCACACTGCAAAAAGTGTACCTTCTTCACCGTCCAAAACATAAGGATGCGCACCCAACTTCTCATAAATGGTATAATGAATACCGGCATTGAACTTCTCGGTATCCGCCTTGGTAATCACAGGCTCATGACGATATGCATCCTTATAAATGGCCTTTGTTCCGTCTTCTCTGTATGCAGTATAATAGTATACACCTATTTTCTTCTCAGGAATCAGGATAGCAAAATATCCATCCTGATCTGCCATCTCCATCTCATAGGTCTGCTCAGTTTCCACAATTGTCAGGGTTACTCTTACCGCTCCCGGAAAAAAGCATTGTACAAGAGTGCTGTTACCTGATTTATGAGGCCCTAACAATCCATGAGGATTGTCACTTTCCGAATAAATAATTTCCTCAATTGTAGGCCAATACATTAATTTATATAATTTGTTATCCATAAGCTTTCCCTCTCTTTAAATTTTATGAATAAATAAACCGCTTCTCAACTTCGGTTCAAACCATGTAGACTTGGGTGGCATAAGTAAACCAGCATCAGCAACTCCGAACAGTTCGTAGATGGTGGTGGGATACATGGAGAATGCAACCTTCATATCTGAAGATACTCTTTTCTCCAACTCAGAAAGCCCCCTAATACCTCCCACAAAATCAATACGCTTATCTGTCTTAGGATCACCAATTCCAAGTACCGGACCAAGTAAATAATCCTGCAAAATGGAAACATCAAGTCCCTTTACTGCATCATCACTCTTTAAAGCATCCTTTGCCTCCAGAAGATACCACTTACCCTCTAAGAACATACCAAACTGTCCCTTTTTCTGAGGCTTTACCTGAGAATCCTTAAATGACACTACAAAATCCTCAGAGATACGTTCCATAAATTCTTCCGAAGAAAAACCATTTAAATCCTTCACCACGCGATTATAGTCCATAATGGCCAACTCCTCGGAAGGGAAAAGCACCGATAAGAAGTAGTTAAACTCCTCTGCTCCGGTATAGGAAGGATTCTCCTCTCTTCTCTTCATTCCTACCTTTACCGCTGAGGCACATCTATGATGACCATCTGCAATGTAAATGGCATCCATCTTCTCAAAAAGCTGCTGTAGCTCAGCCACCTTCTCTTCACTATTCACAATCCACACTCTGTGAATAATGCCATCCTCGGAAGTAAAATCATACACTGCCCTTCTGCTTATTACCTCTGCCACAATTTCATTGATTCTGTCACAGCTTCTGTAAGCAAGGAAAATGGGGCCAGTCTGGGCACTACAGATATCCACGTGCCGGATTCTGTCAAGCTCCTTGTCCGCTCGGGTATTTTCATGCTTCTTAATCACATTACCCACATAATCATCAATGGATGCACAGGCTACAATACCCTTCTGGCTTCTTCCATCCATTACCTGCTCATATATGTAATAACAAGGACTATCGTCCTGAATAAATTTACCTTCCGAAATCCATAAGTCCAGCAACTCTCTTGCCTTATCATATACCCTGGCATCATAGGTATCTACATCCGCCGGGAAGGAAGTCTCCGCACGGTCAATTGCAAGGAACGAATCTGGATTTGCTTTTACAACGCAAGCTGCCTCTGTCCTGTTATACACATCATAGGGAAGGGCCGCAATCTTTGACGCCATCGTCTCACAGGGACGATAAGCCTTAAAAGGTCTGATAGTCGCCATTCATCTACTACTCCTAACTAATTATTTCATTTTAATTTTATCATTTCAAACTATACAACTCAAGCCTTTGGTGATAAAATATTTTTACGTTCAGAAGCAAGCACTTTCATCTAAAGCTTTGCACGTCAAGCTTGCTTGTAAGTGCAAGGATTTGGATGAAAGTATTTGGCGAGAGCCAAATAATGAGCAAAAGGAAAGCTGCGCAGCAGCGATTTTGCGAATTGCTTCTGAAAGAAGAAGCGAATTGCTTCTGAACAAGGGAAGCGAATTGCTTCTGAACAAGGGAAGCGAATTGCTTCTGAAAGAAGAAGCGAATTGCTTCTGAAAGAAAGAAGCCGACGCTTCAAAAAATTTGGAGGTAACTATGACAGAAGAAAATCGTAATATTTTAGAGCGAATTAACGCATATTCCGAAAAAACCTTAGGAGAAATCGATCCACAGAAGGTTCCTGTATCGGAACAGATTGCCAAGCTTCGTCCAATTATGGAAGAAATTGCTACCGAAAAAGGAATTTCTCTAGAGGACATGTTCATTCTTTACATGGATTTGCAGACAGAAGCCAGTGTTGCAACACAGAAAAAGCTTGTTGAAAGCTTAAGTGATGTTAACAACGGCGACGGATCTCCTATTCTTTTCCGTTAATTTTTGTATTATAAAAGGCTTACCACCGCCATGGTAAGCCTTTATTTATTATATTATTTCACAACTCTTACTCTAAATACACCATCAATTGCATTTAACTTCTCAACAATGGCATCATTAACAGGAGTCTCAATATCCATCATAGTGTAAGCAACCTCACCCTTAGACTTATTGGTCATATCGGTAATGTTGATACCGGCCTCACCCATGCAAGCGGTGAACTTAGTAATCATGTTAGCAACATTCTTATGGAATACTGCTACACGACCTGCCTTTGTACAAATACCCATATCACATGCAGGATAATTTACACTATTAATGATGTTACCATTCTCAAGATAGTTCATCATCTGCTTAACAGCCATCTTTGCACAGTTATCCTCTGCTTCTTCTGTACTTGCGCCAAGATGCGGCATTACAATACAGCCTTCCTGACCTGCGGTGGTAGGATTAGCAAAGTCTGAAACATACTTACGAACCTTCTTAGATGCGATTCCCTTTAATACCTCAGCCTCATCTACAAGTAAATCCCTTGCAAAGTTTAAGATAATAACACCATCCTTCATCTTATTGATGGCATCCTTGTTAATCATATGCTTTGTAGAATCCATAAGAGGAACATGTACAGTGATGAAATCACAACTGGTGTAAATATCATCTACATTGTAAACATGCTTTACATCACGAGAAAGACTCCATGCTGCATTTACAGAAAGGTATGGGTCATAACCATATACCTCCATGCCAAGATGAACTGCTGCATTTGCAACCTTTACACCGATTGCTCCAAGACCGATAATACCCAGCTTCTTGCCGGCAAGCTCAGTTCCGGCAAATTTACTCTTTGCCTTTTCGGCAGTCTTAGCAACGTTCTCATCATCTTTATTTTCTTTTACCCAATCAATACCGCCTACGATATCACGGGACGCAAGAAGCATACCTGCAAGAACAAGCTCCTTAACACCGTTTGCATTAGCCCCGGGAGTATTAAATACTACGATACCCTTCTCTGCGCATTTATCACAAGGAATGTTGTTGGTACCTGCACCGGCTCTGGCTACTGCTAAAAGCTTTTCTGAAAGTTCCATCTCATGCATAGATGCACTACGAACAAGAATACCTTCTGCTTCATTTACATTATCATTAATTTTATAATCTGTTGTAAGATTCTCTAAACCTACTTTAGAAATAGGATTGAGACAATTGATCTGAAACATATGTCAAATACTCCCTTATGCGTTTTCTTCTTCAAACTTCTTCATAAACTCTACAAGTTTCTCCACACCCTCGATTGGCATTGCATTGTAGATACTAGCTCTCATACCGCCTACGCTTCTGTGACCCTTTAAGTTCTCAAAGCCTGCAGCCTTAGCTTCCTTAACAAATTTAGCATCCAGTTCATCATTACCGGTTACAAAAGGTACATTCATTAAAGAACGATCCTTAGGCACAACGGTTCCCTTAAATAACTTGCTGGAATCTAAGAAGTCATATAATACTTTCGCCTTCTTCTCATTGTATTCCTTCATTGCCTGAAGGCCGCCCATCTTCTTAATCCACTTAAATACCTTACCACAAATATAGATACCATATGCAGGAGGAGTATTGTATAAAGACTCGTTGTCTGCATGAATCTTATATCTTAACATGGTAGGAGTTCCGGGAAGAACATCCTCGGTAATCAAATCTTCACGGATAATGCAGATTACAACACCTGCAGGTCCAATATTCTTCTGAACACCACCGTAAATCATACCATATTTGGTAACATCCATAGGCTCAGATAAGAAGCAGCTGGACACATCAGATACAAGTGGCTTACCCTTTGTATCCGGTAACTCTTTGAACTTGGTTCCGTAGATTGTATTATTTTCACAGATATAAACATAGTCCGCATCTTCGCTGATTTCTAAATTAGAAAGATCTGGGATGTAAGAGAAAGTCTTGTCTTCTGAGGAGGCAATCTTATTAGCCTTTCCATACATACCTGCTTCCTGATATGCTTTCTTAGCCCACTGACCGGTAACAATATAGTCAGCAACCTTATTCTTCATAAGGTTCATAGGAATCATCGCAAACTGCTGGCTTGCACCACCCTGTAAGAAAAGCACCTTATAGTTATCAGGGATATTTAAAAGATCACGTAAGTCTGCTTCTGCTTCCTTGATAATGGTTTCATAAGCCTTGGAACGATGACTCATCTCCATTACAGACATACCTGTTCCTCTATAATCTAACATCTCTTCTGCAGCTTCTTTTAAAACTTCTTCAGGTAAAACTGCGGGACCTGCTGAAAAATTGTACACTCTGGACATTTTCTGGTTCCTCCTCACATCTCGTTTTTCAAAATGATTTTTTACATTGTATACCGCTTTGACGCTTTAGTCAACTGCTTTATTAAAGAAATTCGTTAAATTTTTGATAATGTTACTTATTTCCTAATAAAACATAATTACGGGAGTTCCTACTGTATATGTATCATATATGGTAATCATATTTTCTTTTGGGATATTAATGCAGCCGTGAGAGCCATTCTTTTTATAAATCTCACCGCCAAACTCACTTCGCCAGGTAGCATCATGCATACCAATGCCTCCGTTTACCGGCATCCAGTAATATACAAACGACTGGTAATTTGCGCCTCGCAGGATGCGGTTCTTCTGCTTGGCATAAACATAATTCACCCCCTCCGGAGTATCCCAGCCACGATTCATATTACCGGTTACGATATCCGTTTCCAACAGACACTCTCCGTCCACATAGGCATACATTTTCTGATTGGTCATATCAATTTCAATATAGGTTTCGCCAATATCGTTCTTACCACGAACGTAGCCTTCCTGCTCATACTTAGGAATATGTACCTCGGACATCTTATTTCGGAATGCTTCCAAAAAATACTCCACCTCTGCGTCACGATCCAGCTCGGTTCCGTACTTCTTGTAAGGAACCATCACCGTCTCCCCTCTGGTAGCCTCAAAGGCAAGCTCTGTTCCAACAGTATTATATTCCGCCACGATTCCGTCAATAAAGGCAATCATAGCCTCTTCGTCGGGAACAATCTCACCGCTTTCATCCAGCAGAATATTACCACTTTCATCAAGAGTTACAAATTCTGAAACAACCTTTCGGTCCACAGGGATCTGTTCTGCTCCCATGTCAAATACAATACCGCAGTTCAAGAAAGCATCCAGTTTCTCCCACAGTTCTACAGTCTTCGTAGCTCCAACATTCTCCGGAGTATAATCTATGTAGCATTTACCTTCCACCAGATTAATATCATACTGCTTGTTCTTCACACATTCATTTATATATCTCAAACATAAGAAATCCGCAAGGCGCATCTTTAAATCATCCTGCAGCACATACTCACCATCCTGCAGCTCAATATATAAATCTACCGGCTTATCCAATTCCTCCGCAATCATGGGAAGCTGCAAAATACGCTCATAAAGTGCCTCTTCATCCCAACTGCGCATCGGCTCCAACACTATATTATGTTCCTTGGAAATCTTAGTTGCCAGAGAAAGGTAACTTATTTTAACCACATATTCTGTAAGGGCTGCCTCGTAGCTCTCCGTATACCCTACTTCACTTAAGTCAATCTGGGCCTGATTTCCGTCTTTATCTGTAATTGTAAGAACAGGAGCCTTTACATCCTGTAAAAGCTCCCCATTCACTTCTGTCACTGTTTTCCCGGTACAATAAACATCGTTAATCCAGGTAAACGCAGGAAATGAATCGCGATAATAAGTACTCATTGCTATATCAAATCCCGCTACAACAACTACAATTGCCGCTATGACATAAAATATAATTCTTAAGACTCGATGTTTCATATCATCCTCTAGTTATTCTTCAAGTCATCACCATCAAATACTTCTGCAATCGGCTTTCCGGCAGGAACCATAGGAAATACCTTGTCATCTTCCTGAATTACGCACTCAATTAATACAGGTGCATTTAAGCTGATTGCTTTCTCAATTGCAGGTGCAACCTCTTCCTTCTTGGTTACGCGGATTGCGGTACATCCAAGACCCTCTGCAACCTTACAGAAGTCTACCTTATCATTCAGAACGGTCTGAGAATATCTCTTGCCATAGAAAAGGGTCTGCCACTGACGTACCATACCAAGTACATGGTTATTGATAACCACCTGAATAATAGGAATATTGTATCTGCTGGCTGTAGCCAGTTCGTTCATATTCATACGGAAACATCCGTCACCTGCGATATTGATACAAATCTTATCCGGCTGACCAACCTGCGCACCGATACATGCACCAAGTCCGTATCCCATGGTACCAAGACCACCGGAAGAAAGGAAGGTACGAGGCTGAGTATACTTATAATACTGTGCAGCCCACATCTGATGCTGTCCCACATCAGTAGTGATTACCGCTTCGCCCTTGGTTACACGGTCAATCTCTTCAATCACATAAGGACAGGTAAGTCCGGTATCTTCATATTTCAAAGGATACTTTGTCTTTAACTCCTGAATCTTAGTCATCCAGTCTGCATGACTTTGCTTTTCTAATCTCTTGTTAAGCTCTGAAAGAGCATCCTTTAAATCACCGATTACAGCTGCATCAACACGGATATTCTTGTTAATTTCCGCCGCATCCACATCAATCTGTACAATCTTGGCATTTTCTGCAAAACGCTTAGGATTACCGATTACACGATCTGAAAATCTTGCGCCCAAAGCAATCAATAAATCACAATCACTTACACCAAGGTTAGAGGTCTTGGTACCATGCATACCAATCATACCGGTATATCTAGCGCTCTTACCGTCAAAGGCACCCTTTGCCATAAGAGTATCGCACACAGGTGCATCCACTAACTCTGCAAACTCTGCTACTTCCTTGGAAGCACCTGAGATTACCGCACCACCACCAAGGTAGATATAAGGCTTCTTCGCTTCTTTAATCAAGGAAACTACCTGTTCAATGTCTTCTGCTGAAAACTTATTAATAGTCTTAATTTCCTCTGGCACTACAGGAGTATATTCGCAAAGTGCTGCGGTTACATCCTTGGTAATATCCACAAGAACAGGACCCGGTCTGCCTGTTTTTGCAATGCGAAATGCCTTACGAATGGTATCTGCCAGAACTTCTACATTCTTTACAATATATCCATGCTTGGTAATAGGCATGGTCACACCGGCGATATCAATCTCCTGGAAGCTGTCCTTACCAAGAGCCGGAAGATTTACATTGGCTGTAATCGCAACAACAGGAACAGAGTCCATGTAGGCAGTTGCAATACCGGTAACTAAATTGGTCGCACCCGGACCACTGGTAGCCATACATACACCAACCTTACCAGTTGCTCTGGCGTAACCATCTGCCGCATGAGCAGCGCCCTGCTCATGACTGGTTAAAATATGGTTAATCTCATCACTATGCTTATATAACGCATCATATACATTCAGGATGGTTCCGCCCGGATAACCGAATACGGTATCAACACCCTGCTCTTTTAAACATTCAATAACAATTTCAGCACCTGTTAACTGCATAGGTTTTCTCCTTACGTCTATTTCTTAATTTCCAGAACCGCACCGCGATTTCCACTGGTAACCAGTTCGCGATAACGTGCAAGATAACCGCTTACCTCTTTCATCACCGGCTTCCAATTCTCTTTTCTCTTTGCCATCTCTTCATCAGAAACAAGAATATCCAGCTTATTCTCCGGAATATTAATACTGATGATATCACCTTCCTGGACAAAAGCAATGGGGCCACCCACAGCAGCTTCCGGTGATACATGACCGATGGATGCTCCTCTGGAAGCTCCGGAGAAACGTCCATCTGTAATCAGAGCAACACTGGAACCAAGTCCCATACCTGCAATTGCAGAGGTAGGATTCAGCATCTCTCTCATACCCGGTCCACCCTTAGGACCTTCATAGCGGATAACTACTACATCACCGGCTACAATCTTACCGCCAAGAATTGCTGCAATAGCATCCTCTTCACAATCAAAAACTCTTGCAGGTCCCTGATGAACAAGCATCTCCGGTACTACTGCGGAACGCTTTACAACACCACTATCCGGTGCAAGGTTTCCCTTTAAGATAGCGATACCGCCGGTTTCAGAGTATGGATTCTCTACAGGTCTGATAACCTCAGGATTCTTATTCACGCAACCTTTAATATTCTCTCCTACTGTCTTACCGGTTACGGTCATACAGTCTAAATTAAGGAGATTCTTCTTAGTAAGCTCATTCATTACCGCATATACGCCGCCGGCCTCATTTAAGTCTTCCATGTAAGTAGGACCTGCCGGTGCTAAGTGGCAAAGATTCGGAGTCTTCGCAGATAATTCATTGGCAATATCTAGATTAAGATCAACACCTGCCTCCTTAGCAATTGCCGGAAGATGAAGCATAGAGTTAGTAGAGCATCCAAGTGCCATATCTACGGTAAGGGCATTCATAAATGCTTTCTCCGTCATAATATCCCGGGGCTTAATATCCTTCTCCACAAGCTCCATAATCTTCATACCCGCATGCTTTGCAAGACGGATTCTCTCTGAGTATACAGCAGGGATGGTTCCATTGCCGCCAAGGCCCATACCAAGTACCTCTGTTAAACAGTTCATGGAGTTTGCAGTGTACATACCTGAGCAGGAGCCACAGGTAGGACATGCCTTTTCTTCAAATTCACATAACTTTTCCTGGCTCATGGTACCTGCCGCTACGCTACCAACCGCTTCGAACATGGAAGAAAGGCTGGTCTTGTGACCATCGATTCTACCTGCTAGCATAGGACCGCCGGATACAAAAATAGTGGGAATATTAAGTCTTGCCGCAGCCATTAAAAGGCCGGGAACATTTTTATCACAGTTTGGAACACATACAAGACCGTCAAAGCCATGTGCCATAGCCATACACTCAGTACTGTCTGCAATCAAATCTCTGGTTACAAGAGAATACTTCATACCTACATGTCCCATGGCAATACCGTCACATACTGCAATTGCAGGGAATACTACCGGCATACCGCCTGCCATAGCTACACCCATCTTCACTGCATCAACGATTTTATCCAGATTCATATGACCCGGCACGATTTCATTGTAGGATGAAACAATACCAATCATCGGACGTCTTCTCTCTTCTTCTGTATAGCCCAGAGCATTAAATAAACTTCTGTGTGGTGCCTGGGAATTGCCACATTTTACGGAATCACTTCTCATGATAAACCTCCCTGTATCTTACGTTCTTATTTGATTCTTTCTACCAATAAATCGCCCATTTTGCTGCATCCAACCTTCTCACAGCCCTCGGACCAGATGTCACCGGTGCGGAAGCCGTCCTTTAATACCTGCTTTACAGCGGCTTCCACAGCATCTGCCTCTTTATCTAAATCAAAGGAATAACGAAGCATCATTGCCGCACTTAAGATTGTCGCAATAGGGTTCGCAATATCCTTACCTGCAATATCCGGTGCAGAACCATGACTTGGCTCATATAAACCAAACTTTGTATCATTCAAGCTGGCACTTGCAAGCATACCGATGGAACCGGTTACCATGCTTGCTTCATCGGATAAAATATCACCAAACATATTCTCCGTTAAAATCACATCGAACTGTGCCGGATCCTTTACAAGCTGCATTGCACAGTTATCTACAAGCATGTGCTCATATTTTACCTCCGGATAGTCCTTGGCAACCTCTTCCACAACTTTTCTCCACAGTCTGGAAGAATCAAGTACGTTAGCCTTGTCTACACTGGTCACCTTTTTATTACGCTTCATTGCGATATCAAAACCTTTAATGGCAATACGGCGAATTTCATTCTCGTCATATGTAAGGGTATCGATAGCCTTGCGCACACCGTTCTCAGTCACAGTCTTTCTTTCGCCAAAGTAAAGACCGCCGGTCAACTCACGCATAATCATCATATCAAAGCCCTTTGCGCTGATTTCCTCTTTTAATGGACAAGCGCCTGCCAGCTCATCATAAAGAACCGCGGGTCTTAAATTTGCAAAAAGATTAAGTGCCTTTCGAATCTTTAAAAGCCCTGCCTCGGGTCTTAAGGATGGCTCTAATTTATACCATGGAGATGTGGTGGTATCACCGCCAATAGAACCCATCAATACTGCATCTGCAGCCTTTGCGGTTGCAATTGCCTCATCTGTAAGAGGCACGCCATGTACATCAATGGATGCACCACCCATAAGAATATCTGTATACTTCATCTCATGGCCGTACACTGCAGCCACCTTATCTAAAACCTTTTTTGCCTGTGCTACGATTTCCGGTCCGATACCATCTCCGGGAATACAAGTAATATTTAATACCATAACATTTTTTCTCCTTTTTTACTACACTTTTTAACAGTTTAGCACAACAAAGGGTATTCTTCAAATACATATTGTTTATATTTGTCATAACCTATTGTTATAAGTCATAAAAAAACCCGGCTCATGCCGGGTTTTTAAATCAATTATTACTGTTCCTGTAAAACATATCCTGCGGATTCGCAATACTCACAGGTCTGCTTGAAGGAAATAGCCTGTACCGTTTCTCCATTCTCGCCGGTAAGAACTAAGTATCCTCTTTCGCTTAATTCCTGTAAATCTGCTTCCTTAAGATTCATGTTGCAGACTACTGTATAGATGTTATTCGCATAAGAATACTCAAATACTACACCTTCCGGAATATCGGTACCCATAGCACCGTACATCTCATCATAGGTAGCAACAACAACCTCTCTTGTAGCTTCATCCATACCGGAAAGGTCAATTGTTACTGTTTCATCCATCTGGTATACGATATCGCCGGCAGCCTTGTAAACCATGGTATCCACCATGTGCATGCCATCCTGCTCGATATCCATAACATAAGTTGCAGTCTGCTCCTGTCCACAACCTGCAAGGGTCAGAACTAAAGTCAGACTAAGTAAAAGGTTTAATAATTTTTTCATTTGTCTCTCCTCTTCATAAAAATATGAGTCTAATAATACTCCCACATTTTAATGTTGTCAAGTGATAAAATATTAACGCAAACGAAATACAGAAAAAAATCCTCACAAAAGTTCCAAGCACAAAGCATGTCCCTTTTATGAGGATATTTTACGAAGCTTAAAAATTAATTCTCTGGCTTTTCAACACGTGCAATTGCAGATTTCTCCATAGGAATACGGCAGTTCTTATTATTACCGAACTCTACGATTACAGTATCATCATTAATATCAATAACAACGCCATAGAAACCTGAGCTGGTAAGTACGCAGTCACCACACTCAAGTGCTGCAAGCATAGCAGCCATTCTCTTCTGCTCCTTCTTCTGAGGTCTCATAAAGAAGAACCAGATTGCAAGAATAAAAACACCATAAACAGCAAAGGTCATTACTAAACCTGCTGTGTTTCCAGCTGCTGTGGCGTCAGCCCCAGTTAAAACAATACCCATTTATATTTCCTCCTGTATATTTACAAACTTCTATAATCATACACAATTTTAGGATTACTTACAAGCATTTTATTATCTTTTTAGATTTAGTCCTCCGGCGTAGCCATAGACTCCAGCTTCCACTTCTTATACTGTGCAAAATTACCTGCGTCCAGCGCATCTCTGATTTCTTCCATCATAGTATTGTAGAAATACAGATTATGAAGAACACAAAGACGCATGCCAAGCATCTCTTTTGCCTTCAACAAATGACGGATGTATGCTCGGGAATATCTCTTGCATGCCGGACAACCGCAGCCCTCTTCAATAGGGCGAGGATCCAATTCAAATTTGGCATTAAACAAATTAATCTTTCCATGGTTGGTGTACAGATGACCGTGACGGCCGTTTCTGGTAGGATATACGCAATCAAAGAAATCTACGCCTCGCTCTACGCCCTCTAAAATATTGGCCGGTGTACCTACACCCATAAGATAAGTAGGCTTGTCCTTAGGCAGATAAGGAACCACTTCATCCAGAATATTGTACATCTCCTCATGAGTCTCACCAACTGCAAGACCTCCTACCGCATAGCCATCCAAATCCATCTCACTGATTCGCTTTGCATGGTCAATACGGATATCCGGGAAAATTGCTCCCTGATTAATACCAAAAAGCATCTGGTTTTTATTTACCGTATCTTCCAAGGAATTCAGCCTGTTCATTTCCGTCTTACAACGCTCCAGCCATCTGGTAGTGCGCTCTACGGAGTTGCTCACATACTGTCTGTCCGCCTTACTTGGCGCGCACTCATCAAATGCCATAGCAATGGTGGAGCCCAAGTTGGACTGGATCTGCATACTCTCTTCCGGTCCCATGAAGATCTTTCGACCATCAATATGAGAGTTGAAATACACACCCTCCTCCTTAATCTTTCGAAGTCCGGCAAGGGAAAACACCTGAAATCCACCGGAATCCGTTAGAATTGGCTTGTTCCAAGACATAAACTTGTGAAGTCCGCCAAACTGCTTAATCAGCTTATCGCCGGTACGCACATGAAGATGATAGGTATTGGACAGCTCTACCTGACACTTGATCCCCTCTAAATCCTCTGTAGATACCGCTCCCTTAATAGCGGCAACCGTACCTACATTCATAAATACCGGGGTCTGCACAGTGCCATGAACGGTAGTAAGCGCTCCGCGCTTGGCTCTGCCTTCCATTTTAATTACTTTATACATATTATCCTAACCTTTCTATAAACTCTTCCAGAGTAATGCCTTCTTCCATGATGATGGACGCCGCATCTTCTCCCACATAGCGGAAATGCCACGGCTCATAATCAATACTGGTCACATACTCTTTTCCCTTGGGGTAACGTAAAATAAAACCATAATCCTGACAATTCTCTGCCAGCCATTTCCCGGCATCGGTCCCTGCAAACCCTTCATTTAACTTGGAATAATCATCACTGATAATATCAAGAGCAAGCCCGGTCTGATGCTCACTGCATCCGGGAATATTCACAAGCTGACTTGCATTTTTATATGCTTCCAGATAATTCATTCCACAACTCATATATGTTTTAACCTTTTTATCAAAAAGGTATACCTGCCTCTCGTAATCCCTGTAAGGCGACGCGACAATAATGGTTACTCCATCCTCTGCCGCAGCCTCTTTCATGGCATACCAGTCCTCAATAATGCGCTTATCACACTCCATAGTACCGGATAAAACTCCAAGTTCCACCGGAAAATCCGGTGAAAGAGGATGCTGCTTATTCACCAATATTAAATTCCAATCATCCTTGGAAAATGCTACTTCCTTTTCTTTCTCCTTTATCTTCTCCGGCAAAGCAATAATGGACTCAACATCATACACACTACTGTCAATCCGAAGATTTTCCTCGTTAATAACACTATTTTCCTGCTCCGAAAATGTAAAACTGGAATATATTATCAATAAAATAACGGATACCGCAAGAAGTGATAACCGTTTACCGTTAATCATCTGTATCATTGAAACTCCTATAACCTAAAATCACATAACTTTCTGCTCTCAGCATCATAATATTATCATATAAAACAGTTTCTTGCATCAATTTTGTAAAAATAATTGCGATTTGCTTTTTGCTTGTTTATAATGATATCCATGCTAAAGAAAGGTAGATACATATTATGGCTGGTTCAAGTTTCGGAACAATTTTTAAGATTACTACTTGGGGCGAATCCCACGGAAAAGCTCTGGGGGTTGTTGTTGACGGATGCCCTGCAGGACTTCCCCTTTGCGAAGAAGATATTCAGAAATATTTAAATAGAAGAAAACCGGGACAGAGCAATATCACCACTCCCAGAAAGGAAGCTGACGAAGTCGAGATTCTCTCCGGTATATTTGAAGGAAAAACCACCGGAACACCCATTTCTCTTATGGTACGCAATACCTCTCAGATTTCTAAGGACTACAGTGATATTGCTTCCTACTACAGACCGGGACATGCAGACTATACCTTTGATGAAAAGTACGGTTTCCGGGATTATCGTGGTGGCGGCCGTTCCTCCGGTCGTGAAACCATCGGTCGTGTAGCCGCCGGTGCAATTGCCTGCAAGATTTTAGAACAAATGGGCATTCATGTATGCGCCTATACACGTTCCATCGGTAACATTGAGATTGATTATGACAAATTCGACTCCAGTCTTATTACTGCAACAAAAACTGCGATGCCGGATGCTGACGCAGATAAAGAAGCAGTTGCTTTCTTGGAAGATTCCATTAAAAAATGTGACTCCGTAGGAGGTGTCATGGAATGTGTGGTCACCGGTATGCCTGCCGGAATTGGTGACCCGGTATTTGAAAAACTGGATGCTAACCTTGCAAAAGCAATTATGTCCATAGGTGCCGTAAAGGCTGTAGAAATTGGCGATGGATGTGCTGCTGCTAAGGCTCTCGGTAGCAGCAACAATGACTTCTTCTGCATGACAGAGGGTCAAATAGGTAAAAAGACCAATCACGCCGGCGGAATCCTTGGCGGTATGAGCGATGGAAGCCCCATCATTATCCGTGCCAGTGTGAAGCCTACCCCTTCCATCTTCCAGACACAGGATACTGTCAATAAGTCCGGCGAAGAAATCGAGATCCAAATCAAAGGACGCCATGATCCCATCATCGTTCCCCGTGCCGTTGTAGTCATGGAATGCATGACTGCTATCACTCTTTTGGATGCTCTGATGATAAATATGTCTGCAAAAATGGACTCTCTCCTTGAATTTTATAAATAGAACAAAATGAGCTGTCACGTAGGACAGCTCATTTTTAATATCCAGAAATATTAAGCTAATTTATGGAAGAACACACAGTTCGGCTCTTTGATTTTAATAGGAGCACCATGCATGGTCATATTGTTGTTCTCTAAATCAAGCTTGAAGAAGGTCATGGTATTTGACTCATGATTTAAAGAAACAAGGAATTTATTATTAGGGAACATCTCTGCATCCTTCGGGTATTCTCCACTGATTGGCAGACAGAACTTTTCAGTAAGAAGTCCGGTCTTGGTATCCACATCGTATACGATAACGCTATTGTCGTTAGCGTTGGAGCTCACCAGATACTTGTAATCTTCAGAGAAGGTAAGAGCACTTGCAGCGGTACCCTGTGCAGCACCCTTTCCAACAGTAGGAATGGTCTGAATCTTCTCGAAATAGGGAATACCATCTCTCTCCTCATACTCATATACATCAATGTAGCACTTCCACTCATGTACAATGTAGATAAACTTACCATCTTCCGAGATTTTTACATGTCTGGGAGCTGATTCCAATTCACTACGAATTACGTCTGTAAGACGAAGCTTTCCCTTCTTTAAATCTACAGAATATACATTTACATGATCCATACCCTGATCGGCAACCAACAAATACTTATTGTCATGGGTCATTCTTGCCGAATTAATATGAGGTCTGAAATTACGCTCCGATAAACTACCCAGCCCTTTATGGAAAATCTCATCCGAAATACCGATTACCTCTCCGTTCTCGCCCAAATTGAGCATTGTCAGCTTACCATCATGATATCCTGCCACAAACAAATACCGGTCTGTATAATCCGTTGATAAATAGCAGCCTCGCATACCATTAATCGGAGCAAAGTTAATTAAATCCAGACTGCCATCCTCCAAAATCTTATAAGCTTCTACGCCAAAGTCAGTAATCGAATATAAATACTTTCCATTATGTGAAACGGTTACATAAGAAGAGTTCGAAATCTCAACCTTCTCCTTTTCGATGAATTTACCGTTTTCCAAATCTACATCATACACACGAATACCATAGCTATCACCTGTAGTATACGTGGAAACATATGCTACGTACTTTCCCTGTGCCATTGTCTTTCGCCTCCTAAATCTTTATCTAACCTTAAATATATCATATTTATTTTTGGAATGAAATACCTTAGCGAGTTCTTTTTATAGTACAAACACAAATTGTACGCGGTGGCAAAACCAATCTCTCTTTCTCCACCTTACAGCCCTCATCCGTGGCAAAAATGCACTGCATTCCCTGTCCTTTTTTCAGCTTAGGATATGCAAAGCTTTGCTCTTCCCAGTGCATATTAATCGCCAGATACGTAAGAGTTCCCTTATCTCCGGCATAATCTCCGCAAAATAAGAGCCCTGCCTGTCTGCTATAATGCTCCCAGGATGGTCTATAAGCTTCCTCGCCATGGAAGGATAAATCCGGATATCCACAGGATAAATAATCCATCAGCATACATTCCTTTTTCATATGAAATACACCATTACCATTTCGAAAAGCAATCAAATCCTTCACATATTGATACAGTTCATTATTACGGTTTAAATCATTCCAGTTCAGCCAGGCAATTTCATTGTCCTGGCAATAAGGATTGTTGTTACCCTTCTGTGAATTACCAAACTCATCTCCCATGAAAAAGAGCGGCGTTCCCTGAGAAAGCATAAGTAGTGCAAAAGCATTTTTATACTGCTTTTTT
This sequence comes from Lachnospiraceae bacterium, assembly GCA_017467845.1. Lineage (GTDB taxonomy): Bacteria > Bacillota > Clostridia > Lachnospirales > Lachnospiraceae > Acetatifactor. The sequence goes on from JAFUKH010000061.1 coordinate 32,498, forward strand.
CGAAGACTTAATATCTGCTTTTTCTTTGTCACGCCCTCTGCTCCGCAGTTCCAGCTTCCGTTATAATCATTGCCGTCCTTGTTCTTTTCTCCATTATCTTCATTGTGCTTACGGTCAAAAGACACATTGTCCCACATGGTAAGTCCAAAATAATTGCTCATGAAGTTAATGGTTCCCTTTTTCGCAGGATTCGATGTCATCCTCTTCACAGCATTGTAGATACATCCTTCATCACCCTTCAGCAGACGACGCATATCATACATATAGCCATCCTGATATGAAGCAAGTACACGCTTTGGGGGAAGATTCTTGCCCGGGTAAAGCATATCTACAGGGAAATCATAATACCACAGCTTACGGCTGCACAAATAAATATCCTTGGCCAGCTCCTCCACCGGAATATTCTCTCCCATCAAGTGAAAGCCGTCCACCTGATAATAATAGCTCCAATAATGAAGAATCTTTAAAATCTCCATTCGGGATATCTCATTGGGGAAATAGAACTGAAGCACAATCTCCATTCCCTGCTCGTGGAATGCCTTTATCATCTCTTTACACTCTGTAACAGCATCTGCCTTGTAGCTGTAAGCTGCCTTTGGAGCATAATAATAGCCCTGCTGATATCCCCAATAATTTACTTTTCCCTTTTTATCAAGCTCATCATATTCATAAATGGGCTGAAGCTCCACCGTAGTGATTCCCAGCTCCTTAAGATAAGGAATCTTCTGCATCATTCCATAGAAGGTTCCCCGTCCGCGCACCTTAGAAGAGGCATGCATGGTAAAACCACGCACATGGGCAAGATATACAATCATATCCCGATAAGAAAGCTGCGGCCTTACACTTTCCCCCCAATCAAAGTCATGGGCTGTCAGAACCGCACATTTACATGACAGCTTTGACATTTCTCCAAAACTGCCATCCTTTATAAATGCACCTGCCTTAATATCAGCAAAAGTTTTGTCCCCACTCTGATAATGATACGCATATTTACATGCTTCCTTCTCCGGAAGCTCTGCATAAAACAGATTCTCTCCCCGCACCTGACTCATGGGCAATCTTTTTTCTTCAGTAAGATTCTTCTTGTTGTATAGTACCAGCTCCACATCCTTCTCCAGAGTCGGTAAGAAAAATTCTGTAATCCCTCGGACCTTATCTTTTCTCACAAATTATCCTCCTGTATATGCAAAATATCAAAATTCCAAACATAACTCCCACACTGTCAATCAGCACATCCGTAATCTGTCCACTTCTTCCAGGGACAAACAGCTGATGAAACTCATCGCCGGCTGCATATAATATTCCAATCAGTGCAGAGGTTCCTTTTCTCCCGCTTACTGCTCCCATAAGTAAAAATCCAAGCAAAGAATACTCCAATGCATGGGCAGCCTTTCTAATCGGATGCTCGATAGAATCAATAAAGGATAGCTGCTGCTCCGGAGACCACTCATCGTAATCCTCCACAAAAACCTGTCCCACAGCTTCACCAATACCCATACTCATTTGTGAAGACTCATCGGCATCCTGAGCAGAAAACCAGAAAATCACTACCATCCATAAGATTGTTAAAAACCCATATACATTTTTTCTCATTTTTAAATCTACCATCCTACTCTACCATTATATACTTTTTTTCTGATTTTACCTACTACTCTTTTTAGAATGTTGCAACAATTTTTTTAATCAGTTATAATGTCATAGAAAACAAAAACATTTCTGTTAAATAAGAAAGGAAATACTATGGGAAAACAGGACAATATGGATGAAGAAATGACCGTTGAACTCACCTTAGAGGATGGAACTGACGTTACATGTGCAATTATCACCATCTTAGAAGTTGAGGGCAAGGATTATATTGTATTATTACCTCTTGATGAGAATGGCAACAACGATGACGGAGAAGTATGGTTCTATGGCTACAGTGAGAACCCTGATGACCCTAACGAGGAGCCTGTTCTTGATTATATTGAGGACGACAGTGAATACGAAAAGGTTGCAGAGGCATTTGATGAATACCTTGATAACTGTGAATTTGATGAGCTTGCTGATTAATCCTGCATATCTTTTATAAACCTGGAAGGAGACCTTGGACTGTCCTTTGTCTGATTGACATAGCGAATATCCAGGGTCTTTTTAGCTCTGGTCATCCCCACATAGAAGAGCCTTCGCTCCTCTTCCAATGCTTCCCGGGACAACACCTCTCCTCTTTTCACACTGGGAATGTTCCCCTCATTCACATACATAATATATACCTTCTGAAATTCCAAGCCTTTACAGCCATGCAGAGTCATTATGTTGACCCCTCTTCTACTTTCTTCTTTTACCTGTCTCTGCGCCCTACTGATAAACTCCTGCTGAAATTGCTCCCATTCCTTTATATCCCGAAAGTTTCTGCTATCCTCCTTAAGCCACTGCAAAATTCCCAGCCAATCCTCATAAAGCTCCATATCCCCACCGGACTTATTTCGCAGATAAGCATCATACCCGAAATAATGAAGTATAAACTCAATCCCAAGAGAAAGCTTCATTTTTTTGAGATTATCCAGTCCCGTCTTAACCCGAAGCGCATCCTTCATGGCAGAATAATTACATATTCCATCCTTTCCGTAAAAAGAAATCATCTTTTCCAAATCCACCACTTCCTCAAAAAACGCCTCTCTTCCAATGTGTGTTCTAGGTTTGTTCAAAATACGAAGAAACAGACTGCGCTCCCTGCACCCTGCGGCTGCTCTCAGATAGTCTAGGACATCCTTTACAACAAAGTGTTCATATATTGAAAATATTTTCTCTTTGGTTTGAAAGGGAATCTTATTTTTTACTAGTTCTACCAGAAAAAGATTCATCCTCATATTAGTTCGAAACAAAACTGCGGTTTCGGATAACTCCTGCTCGCCCTTTTCCTTTAGTTCTTCGATACATTCCTGAATCATTTTCCCATAGGAATCTGACCCTTTCATAAAAACTGACCCTATATCCGAATGCTCTGAGGAAGATAAGCACTTTCCCATCCGCTGCCCGTTTTTCTGAATCAGCTTCGCCGAAAGGTTCACTATTTTCTCTCCGCAACGGTAGTTAGTTCCCAGATAATAAATCTCTGCTTTTGGATACTCCTCTAAAAACCTCCCCATAATCCCCGGTCGTGACCCACGAAAGCCATAGATTGCCTGATCATCATCTCCTACAACACATACATTATTAGGAGCTTTTAGAAGAAGCTTCATCGTTTCGTATTGCACTTCATTGGTATCCTGGAATTCATCCACAAGAAGATAACTGATCCGTTTTTGCCAGCTTTCTCGAAAGCCTATATCCTCTCGCAATATATCACGGCAAAGAGTGAGCATATCATCAAAATCAAGTACCTTCTCCCTCTCTTTCTCTTTATCAAAGGCTTGCACCAACCGAACAAAATCCTCTCCCTGTCCTCCCGAAACTTTCCCTGCATTTTTATAATAACTGATTTCTGTCAGGCAACTTTCCAGCTCTTTTCCACGGAGTGCTTCTCTTCCCATATTTTTCAGCACACGAAATAAAATCCCGCTTCTGCCGGATGCATTTAATAAACTATAATTTCGATATTTTGGATGACTGCGAATAATCTGATAAAAGAAGGAATGAAAGGTTCCGAAATGTACTGCTCCCAAATCAGCAGTATCCCCCTCCAGTTCCTGAAGAATTTCCTGATAGCGTTTATTCATGGACAACGCCGCGTCCTTTGTAAAAGTGATGACATATATTTCCTGAGGAGAACATCCCATCTCTAGGATAAGATGCAGAATCCGATGAGTAATGGTAAATGTTTTCCCGGAACCGGGCCCCGCCGAAATCAGGACGGGTCCCAGTCCACAGGTAGCAGCCTCAAGCTGCTCTTTACTCATCTTTACAAATCCGGGGATATTAAGCATTCTCTAAAAGCTCAATTCCTTTACGGATTCTCTTTAAGGATTCCTCTTTACCAAGGATTTCCATAATCTCAGTTGCTCCGGCAGGTGTCATCTGCTTACCGGAAACTGCAGTACGGATAGGCCACATTACATAACCGTTCTTACAACCCTTCTCCTCAACAAACTTAAGGATTGCCTGATAAAGTGTATCATTATCATAATTGTCAACTACCTCTAAAACAGGTAATACCTCTTTTAAAACCTCTAAAGAAGATTCGGTAGTTGTCTTCATCTTCTTATGAGTATACATTGCAATGTCATACTCCGGAAGCGCTTCAAAGAAATCAACCTGTCCTGCAATATCGGGGAATACCTCGATACGCGTCTTCACCATTGCAGCAATCTTTTTCAGGTCAAATTCCTTTGTTAAGGTCTCTTTAAGGTATGGCTCAGCCATCTCATAGAAGGAATCAAAATCCATTGCCTTTAAGTATTCACCATTCATCCAGCGAAGCTTTACGATATCAAATACAGAAGGACTCTTATTGATTCTGTGATAATCAAACTTCTCAATAAGCTCGTCCAAAGTAAATATTTCGTTGTTGTCCTCCGGGCTCCAGCCCAGAAGCGCAATGTAGTTTACAATCGCCTCGGTCACAAATCCCTGCTCCAATAAATCTTCAAAGGAAGAATGTCCGCTACGTTTAGAAAGTTTCTTATGATTCTCATCGGTAATCAGTGGAAGGTGTACATATACAGGAACCTCCCAGCCAAAAGCCTCATATAATCTTACATACTTAGGTGAAGAAGAAAGATACTCATTTCCTCTTACAACGTGGGTGATATTCATAGTATGGTCATCTACAACGTTTGCAAAGTTGTAGGTAGGATAACCGTCGGACTTAATTAAGATCATATCATCCAGCTCAGAGTTATTTACGGTAATATCTCCATAAAGCTCATCATGGAAAGTGGTGGTACCCTCGGTTGGATTGTTCTGGCGAATTACAAACGGCTTTCCCGCATCTAAAGCAGCCTGAACCTCCTCCTTAGAAAGTCCAAGACAGTGCTTATCATAAATGGTAATCTCCTTACCCTCTACTACCTCAGATTTCAAAGTAGCAAGACGCTCCTTATCGCAGAAACAGTAATAAGCCTCTCCCTTATCGATAAGCTCCTTTGCATACTTCATATAGATACCAGTCTTCATACGCTCGGACTGAACGTATGGGCCATATCCACCATCCTTATCCGGACCTTCATCATGGATAAGACCGGTCTTCTCCATGGTACGGTAAATAATATCTACCGCTCCTTCTACAAATCTCTCCTGATCGGTATCCTCAATACGGAGCATAAAGTCTCCGCCATCATGCTTCGCAATTAAAAACTCGTACAAAGCAGAACGCAAATTACCTACATGCATTCTGCCGGTTGGGCTTGGTGCATATCTTGTTCTAATCTTGCTCATTTTAATTTGTCCTCATCTTTCTATTCACGTGCGGAGTTTCCCACGGAAACTCACTCGGAACAACTATAGTTTATCTTATCTGGCGTTCTTTGGCAGATTAGATAAACTTTGTCGTCGGAACCTCCGGTTCCGTTTTACCAGCTTTTTATAAAAGTATCAATATAGTTATCCAGACACTTCTTAATTACTTCAATGGCATCTTCTCTGTTTCCTTTTTCGTTGACCGCCGTGGTCTTATTCTCCAAGGACTTGTAAACCCTAAAGAAGTGTTCCATCTCTTCTACCACATGCGGCGGTAATTCTGAAATGTCCTTATAGCAGTTGTAATTCGGATCATCAAAAGGTACTGCAATAATCTTCTCATCATTTTTACCATTGTCCAGCATGGAAATAACGCCGATAGGATAGCATCTTACCAGGGTCAATGGCTGAATCGGTTCCGAACATAACAAAAGTACATCCAATGGGTCACCATCATCACCATATGTTCTCGGAATAAAACCATAGTTTGCCGGATAATGAGTAGAGGTATGTAAAATACGATCCAGAATCAGGAAACCTGTTTCTTTATCTAATTCATACTTATTTTTACTTCCTTTGGAAATCTCAATAACACAGACAAAATCTGTGGGAGTCACTCTCTGAGTACTGATACTATGCCAAATACTTCCATTCACTTGCTTCATAAGCCTAAAGCCTCCTTCCAAAATACTTCATAGAGTATAACACAATTTTCACACAATGGTCAATTTTTTCATATGATAGTATTAAACAAAGAAATGACGAGGTTTCTATGCCTGATTATCCATTTGATACAATTTATGATAAACAGAGCGTAGGTATGGCTTACGTTCCCTGGCAGAAATTCAGTAAAATGCCGGACAATTTAGAAGCATCCTATCAGGATGGCAGTATCTTCCCTGAGCTGGTAAAGCCCTTTACCGGTCAGCGTAATAACCCTATGCAGCACAGACAAAGCACGTGTTCCAGCTGCAATCATATGAACAGGGAGGTGGGTCATGGGTACAAATAAAGAAATGAACCGTATGCTGAACGATATCGGAATAGTTGATTTCATTTTAGTGGATTTAATGCTTTATCTGGATACTCATCCCCATGACCAAAGCGCCCTGAACTATTTCACTCATTATAGTAAAATCAAGAAAAAAATGGTTCAGGAATTTTCCATGAAATACTATCCACTCACCAAAGAACATAACGACTCTGACAAAGAGTTCCGTTGGAACAGCCAGGGTACACCCCTTGCCTGGGAAGGAGGATGCTAATCTATGTGGAATTATGAAAACCGATTACAGTTTCCTGTAAACATCAAAGAAAGTAATGCCGCTTTAGCCCAAGCTATTATCTCCCAGTACGGCGGTCCAGATGGTGAAATGGGTGCAAGTATGCGCTACCTGTCTCAACGATATGCTACTCCATATAGGGAAGTTGCCGGTGTTTTAACTGACGTAGGTACTGAAGAGCTGGCACACCTTGAGATGGTGGCTGCGATTGTATATCAGCTGACCAAGGACCTTTCCATGGAGGAGATCAAGAAGCATGGCTTCGACAAATACTATATTGACCACACTCTGGGTATCTGGCCCCAGGCAGCAGGAGGTGTGCCCTTCAATGCCAACCAGTTCCAGAGCAAGGGTGATATCATCACTGACCTCTTCGAAGATATGGCTGCAGAACAAAAGGCCCGAACCACCTACGATAATATCCTTCGTCTGGTTCGCGACTATCCTGACGTATATGAACCAATCAAGTTCTTAAGAGCCCGTGAAGTTGTACACTTCCAGCGCTTTGGTGAGGCCCTTAGAATCACACAAGATAAGCTGAATTCTAAGAATTACTATGCATTTAATCCCGGGTTTGATACTTGTAATTAAATTGATCAGACAGTGGCGGCATTGCCCCGCCACTGTTTTCTATTCTTATCGCCCTTCAAAGTAGCTATAAGACGAATTTGGGTCCATAGATACCCATTCTTGCACTAACATCTCCGATTTTCTTCTTTTTTGTCACCAAACGCAACATTTTTCTCTATAGATACCCATTTCTACACATCTTGGTATCCTCTGAAAATTATCCTATGTCCAGATACTTTTTTATCTCTTTCCTCTGGGTAAATTCCCCAAAATAGTATCTATAGAATTTTTTATTGTTAAAGATACCATTAGTGGCTGATTTTTTATCATTTACACCAATAACCTTACTTGATACCGCATGTGGCTGTGATTGAGAAAATGGCGGGAATAATCCCGCCATTTCTGCTACGCGTATCTAATAAACACAACTAACATATCCACAAGAACCATCATTTAAATCAAAACGGAATGATACAGAACCTTTCTCCTCTTCCCCTTTCAGGCGTTTGCCATGTATAACTATATATCAAAGTGTAAGATTTATCGCTACTTTTTTCTTCCAAACTATCTTCATACTCTGCCATAAGTTCTTTTACAGAATTGATGGTTAATCCATTACCATCACGACGAATTCCTTTGAAATAAGAGATGTCATCTCCCTTATAGGCACTATTTCCAATAGCATCACACAATATAATCGAATCATCCGTTGCTGTCGCCAGTTCTGTTGATGTATTTTCTACTCCGATAAAATAAATCGTTTCGCCATCTTTCATCACCTCAAATGCAAACCCTTCCATCCCCGGGACCATTCTGTCCATACTTAATTCCGTATCACCATTGTCCGTTTTTAATTCATACTCTGCGCTACTATTCTCAAATGCTTCCATAGCTTCCTTGAAAGACATAGTACCATCAAATCTCAGTACAACATCTCCAATCTGAACCAGTCTATCCTCCGGCGATGCCTCTAAAAGCTCCGGCAGACATTCGAAATGTTCCGGCTTCTTATCTTCAGTAGCTGACTTATCCTCTTTGTCATCCCCTGCAGTCTGCTCTACCACAGTATTGTTACCATTGTCTGAGCCACCGTTCTGCTCTGTTTCCTTGCCTCCACATGCGCAAAGTGCCACGGAAAGTGCTGCCATCATTAAAAATATCTTCAGTTTCTTCATCTTACTCCTCCTTGTAAACTAAATACTAACACAGTTTACACCCCCGTTTATCGGTCAACTGTTTTTCGTTATGTTAGGAGTAATTTACTATTAGAGGAAAAATAAAGGCGTAGCTCCTAAAAACCACGCCCCACTTTAATCTCCTATTTCGTTGTACTTCCAAAGCCTCCGTTGCGGATTCCTTCCGCATCATCGTCCACGGTAATACCATACTCTAAGAATATTCCCTGGATAAATCCCATTCCGGCAGATATTTCCACAGTCTTTGATTCCTTAGAATCGTTGGTAATCTTGGCCATAATGTGCCCTTCATTGTCTGAATAAAAATAATCACTGTCAATAATTCCTACAGTGTTATTCAGCTGCAAACGGTACTTAAATCCAAGACCACTTCTAGGGTAAAGCTTCAGCACCCAGTCCTCTTCCATCTCTGCACGTATACCGGTTGGCACCTTTATGGTAGCTCCGGGCTCCAAAGAAAAAGCAAAAGGTGAGAAGAAATCATAGCCTGCACTTCCCTTCGTAGCTCTCTTCGGCAGCTCAATGGACTCATAAATGTCCTTAATATCTTCTTCTGAGTACTCAGGATAATCCTCCTTCACTACCTGCATAAACTGTTCCAGACTTACTTTATGAAATTTCGCTATTCTACGCATTTTATTCTCCTTACTCGTAATTCTGACAATGCAAAACTACCGCTTTTTCCTTTAATGATGCCTGCACATCAATGACTCTCTGGTTACTGCTTCCTTTCCAAAGTAGCTTTACATCCTTCGAATCCTCTATAAAAGGTCCATCCACCAGCACATCTATATACTGCATCAACTCTTTTTCATAGATACTTTCCCACACAGCTCCGGTATAAAGCCAGATTGTCTTCTCGGGATACTGCTCCTTGACTTCCCGCGCAAGTTCGGTGATTTCATCCACATTTGCCGGATGAAGCGGGTCCCCGCCGGAAAAGGTAATGCCGGAAATGTACTCTCTACCCAGAATCTCAAAAAGCTCCGCTTTAGCAGCTTCATCAAAAACAAGTCCACCATTTGCATCCCAAGTTAACGGATTCTGACATCCCGGACAACCATAGTCACAACCTGCAACCCACAAAACCACGCGCAGTCCGTCACCGTTTAGCATATCGTCTTTTGTTATGTTATGGTACCTCATATTATCACATGCTTCTTCTTTCTTTTATCTCCGCCATCTTGGCTTCATTCAATCTTGTGTCACCATGCACTCTTGAGTAGGATAAATAGCCATTCATTCTTTCAATCTTTGTCAGATTCCGGCTGCCACACTTAGGGCAAACATCCATCTCCAGCTCCTGGTAGCCACAATCGTCACAGTAAGCAAGAGATAAATTTACTCCCTCATAAAAGCCCATCTTCATAGCCCTACGGATCAAGGTTCGAAGAGCTTCTTTATTGTAATCAATCGGGTACTTTACGTACTGAATCTTACCACCATTACATAAGTTCCAGAATCTGTTCTCCAAATCCTGCTTCTCAATAGGTGTGATTTCCTCCGAAACATGACAATGGAAACTGTTACTTACATATGCTCTGTCCGACACGCCCTTCACAATGCCATATTTTTCCCTAAATTGGGTCACCTGCAAACCACAAAGATTCTCCGCTGGAGTTCCATAAATGGCATAGAGATTACCATCCTCTTTCTTGTACAGCTGCACCTTTTCATTGATATGCTGCAGTACCTCTAAAGCAAAGGCTCCATCCTCCACAAGAGACCTTCCGTTATAAAACTGCTGAAGCTCATTAAGTGCCGTAATACCAAAGCTGGCGGTTGCCATCTTAAGGAGCGGCTTAATCTTATCCGAATACTTCAAATGACCACCATAGAATCCGCCCTGACAATAAGCAAGCGGATTAGTAGAAGCCCTGAGTTCCCCCAAATATTCATAGGTCCTGATATGAAGGTGACGGATCATATTCAGATAATAGTCCAGCACCTCATAAAAATCCTTCTCTTCTTCCCTTGCCTTGGCTAAAATCATGGGAAGATGCAGGGAAATTGCACCAATATTAAATCGTCCCACAAATACCGGTGTATCCTCATCATCCGCCGGCGTCATGCCACCTCTTTCATACCATGGCGAAAGAAAGGCTCTGCAGCCCATAGGCGAAATGATTTTACCATATTTCTTATACATCTCCGGTACATAGCCCTCACCGGTAAGGCTGAGCCAGTCGGGATACATGGTCTTTGCAGAGCAGTCAACACCTGCCTCAAACAAATCCTCCAATTCCTTCCCCGGCCCATGCAAGTTTTCATCATACAAAAAGATAATTTTAGGGAAAAGAACCGGCTTTTTACAGCCCTTCTTTCCCTGACCCTTACGCCGAACATCCAAAAGTGCTTTGGTAGCAAGCTTAGCAAACATTCCCGTTCCTGTTCCCGCAGTAACAGAAATAAACGGATAATCACCTCTGCTGCTTGCTACGGTATTGAACTTATACTCCCAGCCCTGAAAGCCCTGCTCAAACTCCTTGGCAAGGTCCTTATAGGCCTGCTCCTTAGACTTCTCCTCAGATACACCCAAGGCCAAGTACTTCTCCACATAACGATTGTAGGATTTCTCTGCATAAGGCTCTAAAAGAAAGTCCACGCTGGGCACGGTAAATCCACCATACTGCTGGCTTGCCGCCGACAGAACGATATCCCCGATTACATCAAAGGCTACGTCCAAGCTGTTGGGCTCATTATACCAGATATTACCCATCTCAAAACCGCCGGAAAGTACAGCTCCCACGTCAAAAAGACAACAGTTCATGGTATCTCTTCTGGCAGACATATCATGAATATAAATATATCCGTCCCGGCTGGCCTGAATTTCTTCCTGCGTCAAAAAAAACTTCTGATAAAGAGACTTATTAAACTGATTGAAAATCAAACTACGCTTTGTAGATACCAGCGCCGAGTCCGTATTGGAATTCTCCTTGTCCCCAATATACATGATGGACTGGCTCTTGGTATATACATCGTCCAGCATCCGTACAAAGTCCTGCTTATAATTGCGGTAATCCCGATAGCTCTTTGCCACAATGGGCTTTACCTCTTCCAACGCACTTTCTACGATATTATGCATGGTTGCAATGGGAATACGTTTCGCCTTGGAGGCGTTGATTTTCCCAATTACATGCCTGCAAATCTGATGCTTTTCCTCTTCGGTAAATTCCGTCATTGCACGATATGCACTTTTGTTTACAGCACTGATTACCTTCTGTACATTAAAAGGGACGCGGCTTCCATCCTTCTTTACCACATGTACCGTATTCTCAGGCTTATAGATTTCACTAAAATCCAACACCGGTTTCTCCATAACGGAATCTCATCTTTCTCCTAGTTTAAAATGCCTGTATCCTTAATCTTTGCAATAGCACTCTGAATTTCTTCTACCGGAAGCACCAATGCAAAACGTACGTAGCCTTCACCCATTTTTCCAAAGCTGCTACCCGGTGTACAAAGCACTCCCGTCTTCGCCAAAAGCTCCATTACAAAAGCCACATCATCCTTGCCGAATTTCTCCGGAATCTTTGACCATGCAAACATAGTTCCCTGACTTCTCTCAAATGGCCAGCCGATTTCCGTAAGGCCATCACACAGTGCATTTCTGCGGGCTTCATATGCTGCGCACTGCTCCTTAATAAAGGTATCCGGTCCGTTTAATGCAGCTACCGCGCCATACTGTACCGGAAGGAAGGTTCCATAATCAATCTGGGAACGAAGCTTCTTAAAGCTTGCTACCACTTCCTTATTACCAACAAGGAAGCCCACTCTGGCTCCGGTATAATTATAGGACTTAGAAAGAGAATAAAATTCTACTGCCACATCCTTCGCACCCTCAAAAGCAAGAATGGATTTCCCTACCTTTCCATCATAAATAATATCTGAATACGCATTATCATGAATGATTAAAATATCATTCTCCTTTGCCCATGGAATCAATTCTTCATAAAAGCTGTCCGGAGCAGTCTTACAGATTGGATTCAGCGGATAAGAAACAATCATAATCTTTGCAGGATTCTCACTGTTCTTACCATATTCCTTGGAAATGGCAGAAAGATCCGGAAGATAGTCTCTCTCCGGCTCCAGATTATAGGTCGCTATCTTCGCCCCTGCAAGTGATGGACCAATAGCGAAAATCGGATATCCCGGGTCCGGAACAAGCACAATATCTCCCTCATTAATCAACGAAAGACCGATGTGTGCAATTCCTTCCTGAGAACCATAAACGCTCATGAACTCTTCCGCAGTAATATCCACACCATATCTCTTTTTATAACGCTGAATTACTGCATCCGTAAGCTCCGGAATATCAGCCAGCGCATATTTGTAATTCTCCGGTTTCATAGCAGCCTGTACAACAGCATCCATAATATGCTGGGCCGGCTTAAAGTCCGGAGTTCCTACGCTGAAGTTATATACCCTTCCTCCCTGACGCTCTACCTCATTTTTCTTTTCATTGAGTACCTGAAAAATACCCTCTCCAAATAAACTCATTCTCTTTGCCTGAATCATAATCTTCTACTCCTCATCTGCTTTTTCTCTATAATCCATTGCCAAATCCAGCAATCTTTTCTTATATTCTTCTCGTACCTTATCCGGACCGGCTATGGTTATCCCACTGCCGATACCACAAAGCCAGCCGAAAAACTGTCCACTGACAAGTACCTTTACTCTGGCACGCAGCTTCTCTCCATCCTCCCTGATGGAAATATCCGTCCCAAAGCGGTCAATCACTACTCCCAGAAGACTTTTCTGAAAGGAAAGCGTCACCGTTTCTTCCTCTCCACTGTACATTCCGAAGGCTTTATTAGTGTACTGCGCTAAATCAATATTTTCAAAGGCATCCCCACCATCACGGTTTTCCCCTGTCATCTCTACCGCATCCATCTTGTCCACGCGATAATGCTTCACCATCTCATCCTTATTATCATATCCCAATAGATAGTAATTCTCTTCTTTCCAAATTAATGCCCATGGACTAATGATATATTTTTGACCGCCCTTTCTGGGCACCAGTTTTTTACTCACATCATAGTCCAGATAAACAAACCCAATCTTGCGATTTTCAAATATGGCTTTATGGATGGTGTCTACATGATAAAAGATACTTTCGTTCTCCGTCTTGATACGTCCAGCCACAAAAACCTGCCTTTGAAGCACAATTCCATCATGTCTGCTGGTTAACTTCTCCAGCTTTGAAATAAGCTCTCTCGACTTCTTCTGAGTAATAAATCTGGATGACTGCACCGCATCCACCAGAAGTTTTAACTCCGCCAGTTCAAAATCTCTGGCTCCCAGATAATAGCCGCCACCACTGCGGTTATCTATCTGAATAATATCATAACCAAAATCCGTCAACTGGGATATATCATTATAAATGCTCTTACGCTCTGCAGACACCCCATACTCTTCCAGCTTTACAATCAAGTCCTTCGTCGTAATGGGATGGAATTCATCGGTCTGCTCTGATAATATTTTAATTATGTATAACAGTTTTAATTTCTGTCCGGCACCCTTGGCCATAACTATTTCTCCATCTTAAGCATGTCAAACAGCTGCTCCAATCGCTGAATGTCCGCAATTATTCTGTATTCCTCTCCGGCGCTCCTTCCGTCAGGATTAAACCAACAAGCATCCACGCCCGCATTATTTGCACCCTTTATATCACTGGTCAAAGAATCACCCACCACAAGAATCTTGGATAAATCCTTTTCCGGAATCTGCGCAAACACAGCATCAAAAAAGCCCTTTCCCGGCTTATTTACACCAATTTGCTCGGAAATAAAGATTCCATCCATAATATCGGAAAAGCCGGATGCAGAAAGCTTAGAATGCTGGGTAGCCGTAACACCATTGGTTATGACATACTGCTTTACCTTCCCCTGCAAGGCCTGACACACCTCTTTCGAACCGGGAATATAGGAATAATGCCTTCCCAGCTCCACCTGAAATACCTCGCGATACATCTCAGGCTTAACATCATTGATTCCATACATCCGGAAGAAATCCACGAATCGGCCGTTCAAAAGCTCTGCCTTGGTGACCTCTCCCAGCTCCAATCTCTTCCACCAGGAATTATTGATTTTATCATAGGCCATAATCTTCTCGTCATCAAGAAAATCATCCATGCCAAAGTGTACAAATGCAGCCTGCAACGCCATTCTCATGGAATACCCGAAATCAAGCAATGTATTGTCTGCATCCCAAAGGATGGTAGTGTATTTCATCTTTCAAGCTTCCTTTCCCAATCACGTTCGTGCGCATAATATAAGAAAACGAGTAGGCGGACCTACTCGCTATCGCTCTTCTTAGCATCCTTATTCTTGCGTAGCTTCACGCCAACTACAAAGCCTGCCGCAGCTACTGCCAAAATCACAAGCATCAAAACACCATATGATAAAAAAGTATTTACAAAAGCAACCATAATAACCCTCCATTCATCGGTACTTCTATTGTAACTCCAAGACAAATCAGCGTCAAGTCAGTTTCCATATTCCTTTAGTGGTAAAATACTCCGCCTGGGCATTGGCTTTACCGATAATTTCCTGTTCATATCCCATGATTTGTAAAAGCTTTATGGCATTACGTGTTGTGGCCTTTCCCTCCTTGAGCAGATAGCTGAAGGATACATCCCCTTCTGCCACCTCTTCATCAAAATGGTAGTTATCATAGTAATCCTTCAGAAGTTCAGTCAGCTCTATATCATGAGTAGCCGCAAAGCAGATAATATTGCCCTCTGCCATGCTTTTTAATATCTGACTGGATGCAGAAATTCGCTCCACCGTATTGGTTCCCCGAAGCACCTCGTCTAAAAAGCATAAAATTCTTTCGCCCCGTTTCTTGCCATCCAAAATACGTTTGATTGCCTTAATCTCTGCCATATAATAGCTGTCACCACCCTCGATGCTGTCCCGAAGAGACATGGAGGAGTATAACCTAAAGAAGGGGGCACGGTAGCTGCCTGCGCACACTGTACACACAGTTTCTCCCATAAGGGCTGCAAGTGCCACGCTTCGAAGAAATGTGGACTTACCCGATGCATTGGAACCGGTTAAAAGCACGGACTTGCCGGTACTTAAGGAGTTCTTCACCGGATGCTCTAACAATGGGTGATAAAGCATTGTCATCTTCATATCACCTTCTGCAAACTCAGGCTTACAATACCCGTTTTCAAGAGACGCACGGAACATTCCAATAGAAATCGCAGCATCCAAAAATCCCATATATATACACAGAGCATCAATCTTATTCACATGACGGCGTATATTTTTAATGGTTCTGTTAAAAATGATGATATCAATGTGAAATATCATCTTTACATAATCAATAAGAACATCCAGGGGACTGCCCTTAGCCGCTTCCTGTTTGGAATTATACATCATAAAGCTGCTTCCCACGGAGCCCCTTGCCAATTCCAATTTCGCTTTATCAATATTTTTCACCAGCTCCGGACAGGCGGCAAGACCGGTCTGCTTCACCCTACCGGAAATGTACATCAGCCTGAGAATATACCCAATGCTGGTGAGATATGGATCTATATGCTTCTTTATACCGGTATATGAAATTATCTGATACACCATAGTACCGATAAGTCCGATAATCCCCAGTTCTGTAGCA
Organism: Lachnospiraceae bacterium; assembly: GCA_017467845.1. GTDB lineage: Bacteria > Bacillota > Clostridia > Lachnospirales > Lachnospiraceae > Acetatifactor. Next base: position 48,546 of record JAFUKH010000061.1, read on the forward strand.
AAAAGTAAACACAGTCCAAACGCGATGTAGAGACAGTTTACCAAAATCTCCTTTTTATTGGAGCAGTCTCCGATAGAATCCATGTTATCCAGATAATCATAAAGAGAATACTTTCCGGTGGAACCAAGGTCATTCATAAGGAGCTGAATCTCTACTCGCTCTTTTTCATGCTCCATGTAATAGTCTACTACCTTATCCAGATATTCCAGTTCACCCTCTTCTGTGTTAGGAGTTCGAAGAAGGTAGTACAGATATTCCTGCCCTGTGGAAGAGTAGGTGTAATCCATACGACGAAACACCTCATCCATATCCAAATCATTCCAGGTAATATCGTCAATCTGCCCCTCCTGAGGATGTTTCCAGAAAAATGTTGGAATCCGTACAAAACGCTCTATCTTCACCGTTTTCTCCGATAGTTTACCAAAGCTTCCTCGCACCTTTTCCGTAAACCACCTTCGATATCTCCTCTCGTACAATTTCCCCTGTACGTATACAAAAATCACAAAACAGCCGAAGGCTGCAAAAAAAACAATATACTCCATCACTCTTTACAAATCCAGTTTCTCTAAGGTTTCCTGACAAGCCTTATAAATATCCTCCGGCTTTTCTCCTATGTTAAACTGTCCATCCTTATATAATATTTTACCATTAATCATTGTCATCTTTATATTCGATTTGCTTCCGCTATATACAATATTCTTGGCAATATTATGAATAGGCTGCATATTGGGCTGATGCAAATCTATCATAATAATATCTGCCTTTTTCCCCTTTGCCAGAATATCTGTATCCGGTAAGTTCATGACTTTAGATCCATTTACCGTAGCCATCCGCAGAATCTCCATTGCATCCACACTGGTAGCATCCATTTCCCGCAGATTAGATAACCCGGCTACAAGAAACATCTCCCGGAACATGTCCAAACAGTTGTTACTTGCAGGCCCATCCGTACCGATTGCCACCGGAATCTTTCGTTTCACATATTCTGCAACAGGCGCCATACCACTTGCCAGCTTTGCATTGGATGCAGGATTGGTAATCACAGAAAGCCCCCTTCTTTCAAAGACCTCCATATCCTCATCAGTCATATGCACACAGTGATATCCACCCCCGCCAAAATCAAAAAGGCCAAGACTATCAAGAAATGCTGCAGGAGTCATCCCGTAACGCTCCCTGCACTCCTTCACTTCCTGCTGTGTTTCCGCCAAATGAAGGTATACCGATACTTCATACCTGTGCACCAGCTCTGACAGCTTCTGCAAAAGCTCTTTACTACAGGTATACTCTGCATGACACCCCATCTGATAAGTAAGTAACGGACTTCTACGATTATAGTCCAAATATTCCTGTTCCAACTTCTCTATGGAAGAAGTGAAATTATTCAGACCACTAACCAGCACGCAGCGCATTCCCATATCCATGCAGGCCTTGGCGGTTGCCTCGGTCGCAATATACATATCAAATATAGAAGTAATCCCTGCCGTAAGATACTCTAAAATTGCAAGCTTCACAAATGGATAAATATCATAAGGCGTTAGCTTTGCCTCTGCAGGAAATACTTTCTCATTCAACCACTTGGCAAGAGGCATGTCATCGGCATAAGAACGCAGAAAAGTCATCCCGGAATGAGTATGACAATTTTTAAAGCCCGGCATCAACAGATTTCCTTCACAATCAATCTGTACATCCCAATTAATTCTGGGCAGGTCCGGCACCGACATATGCATATCAATTTGACTCTGTTGCTCAATAAATGCGATTTTATCATTCTTAATCCATATTTCTCCAAAGAAAATATCTCTGTCTTTTTCCATGGTTAAAATACGGGCGTTATATAATCTAATGTTCATATATACCTCCAAATCCCATAGGTAAAAGTTCACATAAATCAAATACCTTATAGTCTCTGGTGTCCCGGGCTACGATTATTTTAAAATCCTTCTTACAGAATTCCTTCATCACCTGCCTGCATACCCCACAAGGATATGCATAATCTGAAAAGCCATGGTCCGCTTCTTCCGTAGGACCACCCACAATAGCGATTGCAGTAAAGTCCATTTCTTTCTCACTGACAGCTTTAAAGAAGGCTGTCCTCTCTGCGCAGTTGGTTGCACCAAAGGAAGCATTTTCAATATTACAGCCGCCATAGACCTTTCCTGAATCGGTGAGAAGTGCTGCTCCTACCATGTAATGAGAGTAAGGACTATATGCTCTCAGGCGGTATTTTATTGCCTCTTCAATTAAATTGATAATCTGTTCTTCTTTCAATTTTATACTCCCTAAGCCAATTGCTTTATAACTTCTGAAACAAGCTTTTTAAACTTCGGCGCTGCTTCATCTGCCGCCTGCTGAACCTCCTCGTGACAAAGGGGTGTATCAGACATTCCTGCCGCCAGATTAGAGATGCACGAAATACCACAAATCTTCATTCCCATATGATTTGCTGCAATAGCTTCCGGCACAGTACTCATACCCACCGCATCTGCTCCCAAAACCTTGAGAGCCTTGATATCTGCGGGACTTTCGTAAGATGGTCCCGTCAAATAAGTATACACACCTTCCTGAATATAAATATCGTTTTCCTTGGCAATCTTTCGGATGAGATTCTGCAATTCCACATCATATACATGACTCATATCCGGGAATCTCACACCGAAGGAATCTTCATTTTCTCCAATCAGCGGATTAGGTGCAAACAATGCAATATGATCCTTTATCAGCATCAAATCTCCTGCATGAAAGGTAGTATTCACCCCTCCGGCTGCATTGGTCACGAAGAAAACCTCCGCACCAAGAAGCTTCATCAAACGAATAGGAAGTACCACATCCGAAATATCATATCCTTCATAATAATGAACTCGTCCCTTCATGCATACCACAGGAGTCTTCTCCACATGTCCAAAGATAAACTTGCCCGCATGACCAGGAACGGTAGATACCGGGAAACCTTCTATCTCCTGATACGGTATTTCACATACCACATCGATTTCCTTTGCAAAATCCCCCAGGCCGGAGCCAAGCACAAGCGCTACCTTGGGTACAAAACCCGTTCTCATCCTCACACATGTTAAGCAATTTATCAACTTATCATATACTTTTCCCATAAAAAACACCTACCTTTCGTATCTATGTATAGTATACAAAAGGTAGGTTCCAAATGCAATCGTCAGATAATAATACACACAATTCCACCATTTGAGTCGTTTACCACTTTTTGCATGGTATCTTGCAATTTTAGCTGACACTCTTCTCCCAAAGTAGTAATTTTGGTTGTTATTCCGTCACTGACTAATTGCTCTACCGTTTTGCCGAAAATGTTCACATCCCAGATGCTGTTTTCCTGATTTTCTGCTTCCTGCAAATACTTCATCAAATCCTCTGCCTGCTTTTCACTACCTACAATTGGTGCAATCTCCGTCTCGATATTGGCACGAATCATATGTACCGATGGACTGCTGGCTTTAATTTTCACACCGAACTTTCCACTGTGACGTATTACCTCCGGCTGGCTTAAAGTAATTTCATCTCTGGCAGGCATTACTACGCCATATCCCTTGTAATGAACAGCATCCATGGCATCAGCAACTTTAGTATACTCATTTTTCATAAAAGTATAATTTTTAAGCATAGTAATTAATGCATAATCATCTGTAATCTTTTCACCCACCATTTCACTGAGAATCTGGTAATAATATGTAGGAACCATCTCCATATTGACAACCACTTCGCCGTCGGAGATTCCCTGTTTCTCCACCATCACTTTGCTCACATAAGGATTCTCCATCACCATAGGCTTATACATAATATCCTTGATGGAACTATACTCCTTCATGATCTCCTTAAGCCCCGATATCAGGCTCTTCTTAATCTCATGCTCAATAGGAAGAGACTCCACCCAACAGGGAATTTTAAAAGAAATACTTCGAATCGGGAACTCAAAAAGAACATTCTTCAAAATATTGACCACATCCTCTTTGCTAAGCTGCTCACAATTTACCGGCAGTGTAGAAACACCATATTTTGCACTGATTTCTTCACATAAAGCCTTTGTCTCTGCCTGATAGGGTTTATTGGTATTTAAAAGCACCACAAACGGCTTTTTTGTTGCTTTCATGGCAGCGATTGTCTTTTCCTCAGGAATCAGATAATTCTTTCGGGAAAGCTCGCCAAAGCTTCCGTCGGTAGTAATCACTATACCGATGGTGCTATGCTCCCTCATTACCTTATCCGTGCCAATCTCCGCAGCCTTGGTAAAGGGAATCTCCTCCGCAAACCAAGGAGTCTTTACCATGCGCTCTTTTTCTTCCTCCATATGTCCACTGGCACCCTCTACCATATACCCCACACAATCAATCAAACGGACTTTTACTTGGATATCCTCCGACAATTTTACAGTGGCAGCTTCCTTAGGAATAAACTTTGGCTCCGTAGTCATAATGGTCTTACCGGTAGCACTCTGGGGCATCTCATCTATCGCCCTGCTTTTCTCATGTTCATCTGAGATTCCCGGAAGCACCAGGTTTTCCATAAATCGCTTGATAAAAGTTGATTTACCGGTTCTTACCGGCCCTAAAACGCCTATGTAAATCTCGCCGTTGCATCTTAATTTAATATCTTTGTACAAATCAAAATTTTTATAATCTTCCATAAAAAATCCCCTTCCATACTTACAAAAAGTATATGAAGGGGATTTATCGTTTATGCTATTTACTTAACAACCACTCTCTTAAAGCTCTTCTTACCACGCTTTACTACAAGACCTTCCTCACCAAAGGACTCCTTGGTGTAAAGTGTCTTGATATCGGTAACCTTCTCTCCATCTACAGTGACACCGCCCTGCTCGATAGCTCTTCTTGCCTCAGAACGGGATGCACAGAGACCGGCGGTTGCAACCACACCGATGATATCGATGGAGCCATCTCTGAAATCTGCATCGGTCAGTTCAAAAGTAGGCATGTTCTCTGCACTACCTGCACTGAAAAGTGCCTTTGCCGCTTCCTGCGCCTTTGCTGCTTCTTCCTCGCCATGTACAAGCTTGGTCAATTCAAACGCAAGGATTTCCTTAGCCTCGTTTAACTGGCTGCCTTCCCAAGAATCCATCTTCTCGATTTCCTCAAGCGGAAGGAAGGTAAGCATACGGATACATTTGAGAACATCTGCATCTGCAACGTTTCTCCAGTACTGATAGAACTCGAAAGGAGTGGTCTTATTCGGATCAAGCCATACAGCACCCTTCTGGGTCTTACCCATCTTCTTTCCTTCAGAGTTAAGAAGTAAGGTAATGGTCATTGCATAAGCATCCTTACCTAACTTACGACGAATCAGCTCGGTACCGCCCAGCATGTTGGACCACTGGTCATCACCACCAAACTGCATATTACAGCCGTACTTCTGGAATAACTGATAGAAGTCGTAGCTCTGCATAATCATGTAGTTGAACTCAAGGAAGCTTAAGCCCTTCTCCATACGCTGCTTGTAGCACTCAGCAGTAAGCATTCTGTTTACTGAGAAGTGAGCACCAACCTCACGAAGTACTTCTACATAATTTAAATCAAGCAACCAATCTGCATTATTAACAAGAAGTGCCTTTCCCTCAGAGAAGTCGATAAAGCGGCTCATCTGCTTCTTGAAGCACTCTACGTTGTGAGCGATGGTTTCCTTGGTCATCATGGTACGCATGTCGGTTCTACCGGATGGGTCACCAATCATTGCGGTACCGCCACCGATTAAGGCAATCGGCTTGTTGCCGGCCATCTGTAATCTTTTCATCAGGCAAAGTGCCATAAAGTGTCCTACATGTAAGCTGTCTGCGGTAGGGTCAAAACCAATATAGAAGGTTGCCTTACCATTGTTAATTAATTCCTTGATTTCTTCCTCGTCAGTTAACTGAGCCAGAAGACCTCTTGCTTTCAGTTCGTCATAAATTGTCATCTTTTCATCCTCCTTTTGAATCCATACGCTCCGCTCAAGAATGATATGTCTTATTCAGACATGTTCTCACTCCGTGAAAAACGTAATGGTACTAGGCTCGAAAACACCTCGCCAAGGACCAACGTTTTTCAAGGGTCTTCATAAGACATATCATCCCTTCTCTTCGCTAAATTAATAACAAGCCAATGTAGGCACAACAAACAAAAAGCCCCGTCCTTATTGAAAGGACGAGGCTATATGCTCGTGTTACCACCATTCTTCGCAGTACTCTCACAAGTACTACCTTACCAGGCATCTATCAATGCCATGACAGTGTAACGACTGCCAAATTCGTCGTAGCCTACTATATTCGGTACGCAGCTCCGAGATGTATTCATAATAAGCTTCTCTTGCGCCTCTCATCGCCCGGCAACTTTCTGTAAGTTTCACTCGTTACTACTTGTTCTCTTCATAGCTTTTTCATATAATAGATTTATTTTAGCTGAGTTTTTTCCATTTGTCAATGAGAAGTTTTCTCCACTATAAGCTTATCTCCAGCTCCACCGGACAATGGTCTGAGCCCAGCACCTGGGTATGAATCTTCGCATCCACAAGTCTGTCCTTTAATTCCTCCGACACCACAAAGTAGTCAATACGCCACCCTGCATTCTTAGCACGAGCCTGGAACATATAGGACCACCAGGAATATACTCCCTCCAAATCCGGATAGCAATGGCGGAAGGTATCAATATAACCATTCTCAAGTACTTTGGTAAAGCAAGCTCTCTCCTCATCTGTAAAGCCTGCATTGCGGCGATTGGTCTTGGGATTCTTAAGGTCTATTTCCTGATGCGCCACGTTCAGGTCACCGCAGAAAATAACAGGCTTGTTTGCCTTCAGACCATTTATATAATTCAGGAAAGCCTCCTCCCACTGCATACGGTAATCCAGTCTGGTCAGTTCTCTCTGGGAATTGGGGGTATATACCGTTACCACGTAATACTCCTCGAACTCTGCGGTAATCACGCGTCCCTCATGGTCGTGTTCCTCGATACCAATGCCATAGGTTACACTAACAGGCTCCATCTTCGTAAACATGGCTGTTCCGGAATAGCCCTTCTTCTCCGCCGAGTTCCAGTACTGATAATACCCGGGCAGCTCCATCTCCAGCTGTCCCTCCTGCATCTTGGTCTCCTGCAGGCAGAACACATCTGCATCCACCTCATTAAAGAAATCCATAAAGCCCTTCTGCATGCACGCTCTGAGACCATTTACGTTCCATGAAATTAATTTCATATAATCTATCTTCCTTACTTATTCACCATTAATTTTACCATTGCCTGATTCAGCCCATCCACTGTCAGCTTATACATAGGGAATATCTCTTTCACCGCAGTCTCTGCCTCACGCCAAGGTGCACGCCCCGGCGCCATCTTAGGATTGAGCCACACCACCTTTTTATAATGACGCTTTACCAGCTGTAACCACTCGTAGCCTGAAAGACCACCATTAGGGCCACGATAATTCCCTGTAGTGGAATAAAGCTCTTCCGGTGCCATGGCAGCATCACCCACGATGATTACCTTGTAGTCACTGTCTATATTGCGGAACACCCACTCCGTATCTACCCAGTCTCCGTTTTCACATTCCGGCGTCTTATAAAGCTTATTATAAATACAGTTGTGGAAATAATAGGTCTTTACATCCTTATAATGATTGGACTTATGCACCGCTTGGAATAAATCATTCAGAAGACTGCTGTACGGAATCATGGTTCCGCCGGAATCCATAAGAAGAAGCAGCTTCACTGCGTTCTTACGGGGCTTCTTCATCACGATTTGCAGGCAGCCGCCATTATTGCAGGTCTTATCGATAGTTCCGTCGATATCAAGCTCACTCTCAGGAACATCCAGTCTGGAAGAAAACTGACGCAGCTTGCGGAACGCCATCTGAAACTGACGATTATCCAGCACCCTGTCATCACGGAAATCTCTGTATTTACGTGCTCCGATTACCGCAAAGGCAGACTGATAGCCTGTCTTTCCGCCCACACGGACACCGCCCACATTGCCTCCCATGTTACCAAAGGAGGTCTTACCCATGGTACCAATCCAGAAGCTACCGCCGTTGTGCTCACTATCCTGATCCTTCAGACGCTGTTTGAACTTCTGCTCCACATCGTCCTTATCAATCATCTGGCCTTCGCCCTCCATCTTATTCAGATGGTCTCTTGCCTCTTCATGGGCCATCTCCATCATATCGGACTTATCCAGCCAACGTAGCATTTCCGCACTGACCTCTGTCTCCTTCTGGGCAGCCTTAAAGCATTCCTCGAAAGCCATATCAAATTTGTCATAATCTGTTTCGCTCTTTACCAGAATCATCCGGGAAACATAGTAAAACTGGGTTAATGAACTGCCACAGAGTCCCTTATCCAAGGCCTCCTGTAGTGTTAGAAACTCACCCATGGTCACATGAAGCCCCTTTTCCCTGAGCGATAAGAAAAATTTTGTAAACATGCTCTATATCCTATAACTGTCCTGCGTTTTGTCTTACTACTTCTAAATCTTCATCCTTCTTCACTACCACACCCACAAACGGAAGAGTTGCACGAATCTTATCCGTAGGAATACCACCAATCTGAAGTGCATTCACCCAATCAATCAATTCGGAAGTACTTGGTTTCTTGCGGATATCACGGATGGCGCGGATGTTGTAGAACACATCCATTGCCTGCTTAAGCAGGTTCTCTTCCACCTCCGGGAAATGCACCTTTACGATTTCCTCCATCTGCTCCTTGGAAGGGAAATCAATGTAGTGGAAAATACATCTTCTAAGGAACGCATCCGGAAGCTCCTTCTCCGCATTAGAGGTGATGATTACAATCGGTCTGTGCTTCGCCTTAACGGTTCTCTTGGTCTCGTTGATGTAGAATTCCATCTGATCCAGCTCCCAAAGAAGGTCATTGGGGAATTCCAAATCTGCCTTATCGATCTCATCAATAAGGAGCACCACCTGCTCATCGCTGTCGAAAGCCTCACCCAACTTACCCAGCTTAATGTATTTTGCGATATCATCCACACCTTCTTCACCGAACTGTCCATCGTATAGTCTCTGGATGGTATCGTACACATAAAGACCTTCCTGCGCCTTGGTTGTGGACTTAATATTCCAGATAATCAGCTTCTTGCCCAGAGCCTTTGCAACAGCCTCTGCAAGCATGGTTTTACCGGTTCCCGGCTCACCCTTTACAAGTAATGGTTTCTTCAGCGCAATGGCAATATTTACACTTGCCATCAACTGCTCACTCGCTACATATTCTGCGGTTCCCTGAAAGTTTGTATTCATAGTTCCCTCCATTTATCATCACTTTAAAGCATTAAACTTTTTCTTGTTTTTTCATTACATCCATGTTACGATATTCGATGAATTAATGCAAGTGTTACTAAGGAGACAAGTTTAAAATGAATGATAATATATACACTTTAGAGAGCTCCTTTTCGCTGGAGGTTTTCCCTCCCAAGAAGGATGATGAATTTGAACACGTATACCAGGTGCTGGACTCCATGGCTCAGGTAAAGCCGGACTTTATCAGCGTTACCTATGGCGCCGGTGGAAGCAATTCCAAGAAGACTGTGGAAATTGCTTCTTATATCCAGAATACCCTGCACATTCCTGCCATCGCGCACTTAACCTGCGTGGGCAGTAAAAAGGAAGATATTAGTCGGATATTGGAAGAATTAAAAGCAGCTAACGTACATCACATCCTTGCCCTTCGCGGTGACCGACCACGTACTATGACAGATGAGCAGTTTTATGGTCGCGAATTTACCCATGCCAGCGACATGATGGCTTTTATCAAGGCAAACAGTGATATTCACATGGCCGGTGCCTGCTACCCTGAGAAACACTATGAAGCAGCTTCCTTGGATGCAGATTTGAATGTTCTGAAAATCAAACAGGAAATGGGAGCTGAATTCTTCATCAGCCAGCTCTTCTTTGACAACAGCTTCTATTATAACTTTGCAGAAAAAGCAACTGCAAAGGGCATCACTGCTCCACTTTGTGCAGGAATCATGCCCATCACCTCATCCAGGCAGATTGAGACTAGCATCTCTCTCTCCGGCTCCAGTGTACCAAAGAAACTGACTGATTTAATTGCCAAATATGGGGAAAATCCTGAGGATATGCGAAAAGCCGGTACCCATTTTGTGATTGAACAGATTTTAGATTTGAAAAATAATGGAGTGAAGCATATCCACCTTTATAGTATGAATAAGCCAAAGACTACAGCGGAGATTGTGAAAGCACTGTAGAACTCCCTGATTAGTTCTAAGAATGATTAAGAGTATCTAGTCCAGGCAATCTGGCACATAGATACTCTTTTTCTTATTTTTTCATCTATTTTGTTTTTAAAAGTATCCCCTAACAAAAATGCAGGCTCTGGGATCCCAAAATCCATAGTTTTTGGTATCCCGGGGGAAAAAACTACTCTATGGAGAAATTCCAAGACATATTAATGCCATTTAAAACCATTTTCGGTATCCAATTGAAAAAAGATGCTACTTAGAATACTTGCCCAACTAAAATTTCACAATCCTTCTCCCCTTCAAACCTCATAAGTAGTTACCTTCTATAGCTACAGCACTTCTTCCAGATAACGCACTACCTTCCCTGCATTCTTTGCATACTCTATCTCCGACCTGGTGCTCTCTCCGATATAACCGCCCACATTTATCACGTAAATCTCATCTGCCATATCAATCTTGCACTTATGCATATCGTCCAGCATATGCTTCATCTTGGTCAAAGTGTCCTCAGACATACCCTCCCAGACTTCTGGGTCGCCGGAGTGACCGAACAAGCCGACACTGATGACTATATTCCCCTCTAATGTCAGCCGCTTTTGCGCTTCCAGAAACTGCTCTTTAAATCTTGTGCTTCCGCACAGGGTAATCACCTTGTAATTCTTTACCATCGCTATACCTCACTTTTACCAATCTTCATGCTCCGATTATATCACTGCCAGATGTCAAAATCTACTCGCAATCCATCTCCATATATCTTCTGTACGTCTTAAACCCAACCGACTCGTAAAACGCCAGCGCGCCCTGATTAAACTCCCACATATTCAGCTCCAATCTCTTCATGCCGCGCCTTTTTGCATCTTCCTTGATAAAATCAATCAGTTCTGTAGCAACGCCCTGTCGGCGGAACGCTTCATCCACACAGAACTCCTCAATATCGTAAAACTTTCTGGCATTTATATACGGACTTTCCGGCTTATCCACAAAGTGTACGCAGGCAAATCCGCAGATAACTCCGTCACGCTCCGCTACGATGATATCCTTATTCTCGGCCTCCCAGATTTCGTAGATGTAATCTCTGAGCTCGTCACAAAAGCCCGGCTTAAATATATCCGGCCTGCCTTCCGTATGCACATCATTCACTACTTCCCTTAATTCATTGACTCTTGCTAAATCTTCTTCCTTTGCAAATCGTACCATTTTCTAAAACTCCTCTCTCAAAATCGAATGCCAAACTTCATCACAAATACCTACATTATTCTTGCCCGCTGCACGCCAGATTCCTTCCAGCTTCATTCCTGCTTTCTCCATGACTCTGCCGGACTTTGGGTTATTCACATCGTGACATGCTGCAATGCGGTTCAATCCTACCTCTTCAAAAAGAAATGCAATCACAGCATGCAGTGCCTCCGGCATAAGCCCTTTGCCCCACCAGGCCTTTCCCATGCAGTAGCCCATGTCAGCCGCTGCGATATCTTCTCGCAGTCTTACCACAGAAATATTCCCGATTACCTCATGAGTATCTTTTAGCTCCATTACCCAATTATAAGTGGACGTATCTTCATATCCGGCAATCCAACCTTCCAATAAGGACTTGGTCACATTCACATCCGAATGTGTGGGCCAAGTCAAAAACTTCGTTACCTCCGGGTCCGAAGCCCAGTTTTCATACATTTGTCCGGCATCCTCCATACGAAACCGGCGAAGTATCAGTCTGTCCGTTTCAATGGTTTTGGTTCCTTTGTTCTCCATAATTTTCCTCCTTTTGTATAACAAGAAAGCCGCCTATCCATACAAGATAAGCGGCTTCAAGTGTCCATATATATCAACAATTCTACTTACAATAACACTGTACTCTGCGTTTTACTTATCCTATATGAATGCACGAAATTAAGGCCCTGCGCATAATAATACTGCTGCATAGCCTGATAGTTCTGCCATTCATATGAAGTTAAGCAAAATACGTTACTCATCGTAAGTTCGTCCTTTCCGTTTAATTATCGGTATAATATTCCTTTTAAAGCAGATTGTCAATCTATTTTTTTATCACTTTCCTCATTCCACTGCCACAAACCTTTTGTGATATATAAATATATGAATCGCCAGAAAGAATACAATCAAAATGGAAATTGCCTTGTGCATCTGCAAAATTATCGCATATTCATCAAATATCATCCCGAACAACCCGCTCAAAAATGACACCACAACCAGCACAAGAACAAGTACCATTTTCCCCCCAAGCTTCTTGCGATATATAATCGCATGCACAATACTAAGAAGTAAAAAGAGTGTGGACGCCAGCTTATGAACATGCACGCCGGTAAGTGGAACCAGCATCGTAACTACAAAACAGACAAGCAATAATATATTTAATACCCCTGCACGGCTTCTATTCTTCTCTTTTTTTATCATAAATCAAATTACTCCTTCACATAACAGTTATTTAGTTAGATTATCCTAACCCGTGTTATTGTAATATACCATCTGTATCCTGTCAATTCTAAACCACTGGTAAATTACTCCAACACAACCAGACGCTTTCCCTTGTCAATGTACTCCCCAATCACTTAATATGTAATCAGGAAAATACAATGTCATTTAGTTTTAAGATTACGCAAGGAAAAAATGCTGTGTTTTTAACTGGAGTAATTTCTAAACTAAATGACATTGGAAAAAGTATTTCTCTTTTTTGCAACCACCCTTACATTTTTTCGTCTATATAAATGAGGAGGGAAAAACATGGAAGATAACAAAATTATTGAATTATACTTTAAACGCATAGAATCCGCTATCACGGAAACTTCTGCCAAATACGGGCATTTCCTGCACACTATTTCTATGAACATCCTACAAAATCATGAGGATGCGGAGGAATGTGTCAACGATACATATCTGCGTACTTGGAACAGCATTCCGCCTGCAAGACCACAGCTTCTCAAAGCTTATCTGGGCGCCATTATTCGCAACCTGTCCTTGGATTGCTATAAAAGACGTTTTGCCGGCAAGCGTGTTTCCGGCGAATTTTCGCTGCTTCTTTCGGAATTAGAGGACTGCATTCCTGCCTCTTCGACACCGGAAAAAGAACTGGAAAACAAAGAAATTGCTGTCCAAATCAGCAACTTTTTAAAGAATCTGCCTTTGGAAAAGAGACTTATCTTCCTTAGGCGTTATTACTACTGCGATGATATTAAGACACTGTCTGCGCGATTCGGCTATAGTGAAAGCAAAATCAAGTCCACACTCTTTAGCATTCGCAAAAAGCTGAAAATACATCTGGAAAAGGAGGAAATCTATTTATGAAAAGCGAACGGTTATTTTATATCTTAGGTGAAATTGATTCTGAATTACTCGCAGATGTCGAAAATATTTCCCCGCGAAAACATAGACTTCCCCTGCGAACCATTGCTGCGGCAGCCTCTCTCTTTCTAATCCTTGGAACCGGTAGCTATCTATATAACAACAGACTGGATCCATCCTTACCAAAGCTTACGATAGACTTCTATGAGAATGGCGGTATGGGTTTTTCCGGCTACTGGGCATATGATATTAGCGAACTGGTAAATAACAATCCTTGGACAGAAGACTGCACGCTAACCCATTTACCGGTATTCCGTAATCGTCACCCCGTGGACGGTGCTGGAACTCTTATAGAGTTTGATTGGGAATTTATGAATGCTGCACTTACCAAAGTTGCAGGATATCTGGGTATCAATAATTTGGAAATTACACATGACCCGGATGGAATCTCCGGTCCGCCGGTCTCCGCCCAGGCACAAGGAATGTATTTCCGTATGTATCATCCGGAAGTAACCGAAGTATTCTTTGACCCTTTGGTGAATCTTCCGGAGGAATATCAAATTGCAGGAATCTCTTCTACTTATGAAGATAACTATACTCTGGCAGAATATCTGCTGGAAATGTACCCGAATCTGATTCCTATGGAAAATCCCACCATCAATATCTACGGCGGTGACTATAGTTCCGATGGCACAGAGAACTGGCAGGATTACTCCATTTCCTTTTATGATGTAACAGAAGACCTAACACAAAATATATTAAACTATAATTTTAACCTGACTACCTTTACCCCCGATATTGAAACCGGTAATCTATGGATTTACAGAGTATATCAGCAGGATTTGCATGACGTCATCGGTTACTACCCCATCATTTCCGCAGATGAAGCCCAAAGTCTATTATGCAAAGGATACTATGGCACCAATGTCCCTGAAGACTTCCGTGGTGAAGAGTACATTGCTAAACGTGAACTGGTATACCGAAACGACATTATGCAGGATATCTATGTTCCATATTATCTGTTCTACGTAGAACTGCCACAGGAGTACAAAAAAAATGGATTAAAAGACTACGGATTATACTATGTGCCTGCCATTGAGAGCAAGTACATCGAAGACTTTCCACAGGTGTGGAATATCCACTTTAATTAATCTATGGTTTGTAGCAGTCTTTCTTATTTTCTCATACTGTAATATATCAAAACAGAAAGACTGGTGATTCTATGTATAACGATGAACGTAAAGAAAGTCAATTTAACATGTTCCTACCTCTGCTCTACCGTCACCCGGATGCTCATGCGATGCTTGCAGGAAGTGATGAATATCCCATGCTAAGAGGCATTATGAATTTTTACCAGACCGAAAATGGAATCCTTGTGGGAGCTGATGTGACGGGTTTACCAGCGCAGCCTCCACAGAAAAGAGGTGTTTTCGGCCTGCATATCCACGAAGGAACCTCCTGCACAGGTAGCGACGAGGACCCATTTGCCGGGGCGATGCTTCACTATAATCCGACACAGATGCCCCATCCCTTCCACGCAGGTGATTTGCCGCCATTATTTAGCACGAGCAGAGGTAATGCATTCTTCATATTCTTAACCGATGCATTTCGCCTTAATGATATCATCGGACGAACAGTAATCATTCATTCCGCTCCGGATGATTTTACCTCTCAGCCCTCCGGCAATTCCGGGCAGAAAATCGCCTGTGGAATTATTAAAAGATAATATCCTGATTAATTTAACTATTTCTGCTTCTCCATGGCCCATTGCTATAAAACAAAATAGACAATACTGTTGCAATTCCCCAACCAATGGGCCAAGAGCACCAAATTCCCATATATCCAAATTGTTCAGACAGCACTACAGCCAAACTAACTCTTATAAATAAATCCATAAAAGTTGCTATCATAAACTGTTTCATAAGCCCTGCACCTCTAAGGATTCCATCTGCAACAAGCTTAACAGATATGATAAAGTAAAAAGGTGGTACTATTCTTAGAAATTCCGCTCCTGAAGCAAGAGCTATTTCTGATGGTGTATCCACAAATATTTTCACAAGCGATTCACTTGCAATAACATATATCATCACAAGGGGAATACAGATAATCCATACCATTTTTACTCCGGCACCAAAACCCGACTTTACTCTTTCCAATATTCCAGCCCCTATATTTTGAGCTGTGTAATTCGATATACCATTTCCAATGGTTGTGAAGGATGTAATAACCAAATTGTTTAATTTGACCGCAGCAGAGTATCCTGCAATAACCCCCGAACCAAAACCGTTGATTACTCCTTGTATAACAATATTTCCCATAGAAATGAAACTTTGCTGTAAAATGCTCGGAACAGCCACTATTACTATTTTCTTAAAAATTGTAGTTGAAAACACGGGAATCCTATTTGATGTTTTTACAGTTGTCAATCTCCTTAACACCACAATAATAGCCAGTATACAGCTGCAACCTTGACATATGAAGGTTGCCCATGCCACACCGTCTACCCCCATATGTAATGAAGTTACAAACAAAATATCAACCAAAATATTCGCTATTGAAGAGCTTGCCAAAAAGAAAAAAGGTGTTTTTGAATCTCCCAATGCCGAAAAAATTCCTGTGGCAATGTTATAGAAAAACAGAAAAGGTAATCCCCACATATAAATATCTAAATACAATTTAGAATCAGCAAAAATGTTTTCCGGAGTTCTAATCATCTCAAGCAATACATCACAGCAAATAAGACCAAAAAACATTAGCGCCACGCACAATATTCCACCTGAAATCATTGTTGTATATACGGCAGTCTTCATATCATCATAGTTTTTTGCTCCAAAAAACTGTGATACAATTACAGAGCATCCTATGTTGCATCCAAAAGCAAACGCAATAAAAATCATTGTAATTCCATAGCTGTTTCCTACTGCTGCAAGAGCATTTTCTCCAATGAACTTACCCGCTACCAAACTATCAGCAATATTATATAATTGTTGAAATATGATAC
This sequence comes from Lachnospiraceae bacterium, assembly GCA_017467845.1. Taxonomy (GTDB): domain Bacteria; phylum Bacillota; class Clostridia; order Lachnospirales; family Lachnospiraceae; genus Acetatifactor. Next base: position 65,061 of record JAFUKH010000061.1, read on the forward strand.
TTCCAAATAAAGGCAAACAAAATTTCCACAACACAGCTTCAGGTTTACCAACTGTCAAATCTTTATTCATCCACTAATCCTCCAATTTGATATTGTATTGTTCATCTTGAAGTATTATACTTTCCTTGCAAAGATGTGTAAAATGTATATATGATATTATAGATATATCATATTGATATTTTAAAAAAGAGACCACAAACTATGAATATAAGCTATGAATACTATCGTATTTTTTATTATGTTGCAAAATACAAAAATCTAACTCAGGCAGCTGAAGTCCTACACAATAATCAGCCTAACGTTTCTCGTACAATTAAGGTTTTGGAACATGAACTCGGATGCAATTTGCTAATTCGTTCAAACAGAGGAATATCGTTGACTCCCGAGGGAGAAGCACTTTATAATCACGTCAAAATTGCCGTTGAGCAATTGCAATCTGCGGAGGACGAAATTGTCAAATCTGTTAATATGGAAAAAGGTAGCATTACTATAGGTGCCAGCGAAACAGCACTACGTCTGGTAGTTCTACCAATGTTGAATGAATTCAAGAAATCGTACCCCGATATCCGTATTCGTATATTAAATCATCTTACTACACAAGCTATAGAATCGGTTAAAAACGGGACAGTGGATTTTTCAGTCGTTGCCACACCGGCTATTATTGATAAGTCTCTGAAAGCATACCCTATAATGCAATTTCGTGATATTCTGATTGGTGGTACTTCCTATGCCTTATATAAAGACCAAGAACTTTCATTAAAAGAGATCACTTCTTACCCTTTAGTATGTCTTGGTGAAGGTACTATGACTTATCAATTTTACGAAAAATTCTATCGAGAAAATAACGTTGAATTGAGACCGGAATTTGAAGCGGCAACAACAGATCAAATTCTTCCAATGGTTGAAAATAATTTAGGCATTGGATACCTACCTGACATATATGCCCAAGATGCTTTAGAAAAAGAAAGAGTTTATAGGCTCCGTTTAAAGGAACAAATTCCCAAAAGAGAAGTTTGTTTTGTAGAAAACAAAAATTATCCTTTAAGTGTTGCTGCAAAGGCGTTAAAAGCACTGATTATAGAGAAAGATGCAAAAAAGGAGTAGATTTTTCAATCCACTCCTTTTTTACATATGAGGTTCCATCCTATTACCAGAATAACCTCAATTATAATTAATACTATGAATAAAGTTCCCCAATAAATGTAATTCTTGGCTCTCGGTGAAACTGACACCAGAATCTCAGCCAAACTCATACATACAATCGGAACCTTGAAATCCAAATGAGTACACATAATAAGTAGCGTATTTTTTCCTATGAATTCCAAAGGAAACAGCTTCAGTTTTATTGTTTTCTGAAAGAAGAATATAATTCCAACAGAAATAAGTGTGGCACTGATACACCACAATATAGTACTTTCCCAAACTAATTCTCTGAGATTCACAACAGGAACACATCCGGTAATAAAGATACCACCAAGCAGAACAAGCCACATTACATAGTTCCACACCCTGCAGCCTTTCCATTTTTCCTCAAGGAAACCAAAGCAGTGCCCTACTCCCACGAAGAATAAGCATACAAGCCCTCGCATCAATACAACGAAAACCTTATTACCTATCAGCGCAATTTCAGAGCTTGTCCATACAGAAGCCTCCACAGGTAACATATAGTTATGGGAAACTCCTACAACAAACATCATAATCGTTGCCACCAGCATTCCACCACCGGTTTTCAGCTTCTTGTGCAGTCCCCACCAAAATGTTTCTCCCAAAAGAAGTGTCGGAAAGAACCAAAGTACACTGATACCATAAAAGGACAATGTCGTAACCAGCATATCCGGTATTCCCATCTGCTGCGTGGGCTCCACAAAGATAAAAAACAGCATATTAAGAACGCTGAATACAAAATACGGAAGTAGCAAGCCTTTTACCTTTTTCTTCAAGAAAACGGAAAAAGACGACTCATGGTGCTTATAAAATAAATAACCTGAAATAACAAAAAAGATAACCAATTCAAATACTGACAAAAACCGAATCATAGGTCCCAGCTGCATCTCCGGTTTCCTTACGTCCACCAACGAAAAGATGTGCCCTACCACAACGCAGCACATGGCAAATCCTCTGGCTCTGTCAATATCAGATAATCTTTCTTTCATTATCACTTACTCCTCAAACGGAATATCTGAGCTTTCAATCTTCTTATCACGAAGCATCAAATCCTTTACAGCCTCTGCTGCATTCTTACCTTCAAATAACACCAGATTCACCTGTTCAATGATAGGAAGCTGCACATCGTATTTCTTAGCAAGAGCCATGGCTGCTTTTGCAGAATATACACCTTCTACCACCATCTTTACCTCTGCCATAGCCTCATCCATGGTCTTGCCCTGACCGATCAAGATACCGGCTCTACGGTTTCTGGAATGCATACTTGCACAGGTTACAATCAGATCACCGATACCGGTAAGTCCACTGAAGGTCTGTGCCTTGCCACCCATGGCAATGCCAAGTCTTGAGATTTCAGCCATACCTCTGGTAATCAGAGCAGCCTTGCTGTTATCCCCATATCCAAGACCATCCGCAATACCTGCCGCCAGAGCTACCACGTTCTTCAGTGCTGCACCCAGCTCGATACCAAGTACATCAGGACTAATATATACACGGAATACCTCATTCATAAAAAGATTCTGAACATACTCCGCAACACTTTTCTTCTTGGCCCCCACTACAATGGTAGTTGGAATTCCTTTGCCCACCTCTTCCGCATGGGACGGACCGGATAATACGACAACCGTTGCTTGAGGAATCTCTTCTTCAATAATATCAGAGAGTGTCATCAGAGTACTCTCTTCGATACCCTTTGCCACATTTACAATAATCTGCCCCTCTGTAACATAGGGTGCCATCAGCTTAGAGGTTTCTCTGGTAAATGTACTTGGTACTGCCAGCACCATTACATCCATTCCCCTAATAGATGCCTCCAAATCGGTAGTAAATACCATGTCCTCCGGCAGCTTTACACCGGGCAGCTTATCCACATGCTCATGATTCTCCTTCAGCATCTGAATCTCTGCATCAAATTTTGACCAAATAGTCACTTCATTACCATTTTTGCTTAACAGAAGCGCAAGTGCCGTTCCCCAGCTTCCCGCTCCGATAATACTGACTTTCGCCATGATTACTCTCCTTTATTTAACCTCATTCTTCTTAAAGAGGTATGTCTTCCGTTCTTCTCCCTTTATAAGGCGAACAATATTCTCACGATGTCTCCAATATGCCATAATTGCAAGGAACAATGCAATTACATACATCTCTACTAAAATCCCCTGAGATGCCCCCTCAAAAATACCAAGCTGACCGCAGATAATCATTTCGATTACAAAGCCTGCATATATAATCAGGGATCCCAGTGACACATAGTGGGTAATTGCAAAGATTCCGAAGAAAAGAATCACTCCCATAGGTATAAAATATGGATGTAACGATAAAATAAGTCCCGCGGTTGCTGCAATTCCCTTACCGCCCTTAAATCCCATATAAAAAGGGAAATTATGTCCTAAAATAGTTCCTGCCGCAGTATAAAGGGCAAGAAGATATTTCGCATCAGGATAGGATTCACCAAACAAAAACTTGGTAAGTACAACAGCAAACACACATTTTAGGCAGTCTCCCGCAAAAACGATAAGTCCTGCCTTTGTTCCTAAAACTCTAAGGGCATTGGTAGTTCCGGAATTACCGCTACCATGCTCTCTGATATCGATTCCATGTGCCTTTCCGTAGAAAAAGGCGGTCTGGAATAATCCGAAAATATATCCGATAATAATACAAAGTACTCTGGTTAATAACATTACTGATCTTTTTCCTTTCGCTCTCTAATAATGAATCTGAGAGGTGTTCCTTTGAAACCAAAGGTTTCACGTATCTGATTCTCAATATATCTGGTATATGAGAAATGCATTAACTCCTTGTCATTTACGAAAATAACAAAAGTAGGCGGCTTTACGGCAGCCTGCGTAATATAATACAGACGAAGTCTCTTACCCTTGTCTGAAGGTGGCTGTTGCATAGCAACTGCCTCTGCCATAATCTCATTTAAGACACCGGTAGCTACACGCATTGCATGATTCTCGCTTACCATATCAATGGTTTCGAACAATTTCGGAAGTCTCTGACCTGTCTTGGCAGAAATAAATAAAATCTCTGCATACTGCATAAAGGACAGGGTATTACGAACATCCTCTGTAAAACGATAAATAGTCTTATCATCCTTTTCGATGGCATCCCACTTATTCACCGCGATGATAACAGCCTTGCCTCTGTCATGAGCAATTCCGGCAATCTTAGCATCCTGCTCCGTTACACCCTCGCTGGCATCAATCACCATTACCACAACATCCGCTCTCTCTACTGCACTGACAGTACGAAGAATCATGAAGTGCTCTAGCTCTTCCTTTACCTTATTCTTTCGGCGAAGTCCGGCCGTATCAATAAACACATACTCTCTGCCGTTAAAGGTAACATCCGTATCCACTGCATCTCTGGTAGTACCTGCAATATCCGATACAATGAGACGATTCTCTCCAAGCATTTTATTAATCAGAGAGGACTTACCTACATTGGGCTTACCTACGATTGCTACGCGGATTCTTTCATCCTCTTCTTCTTCCCCATCGTCCTCCAGGAAATGGTCACATACGATTTCCAGCATATCACCGATTCCAAGACGATTAGCTGCGGATACAGGAACCGGGTCACCAATTCCCAGATTATAGAACTCGTACACATCCGCCATATATTTATCAAAATTGTCCACCTTATTAACAACCAGCACTACCGGCTTCTGAGAGCGTCTGAGCATATCTGCAACCTTAGCATCCGCGTCCTGTAAGCCCTGCTTCACATCCACAAGGAAAATGATTACATCTGCGGTGTCAATTGCAATCTGCGCCTGCTCGCGCATCTGGGATAAAATAATATCGCTACTATCCGGCTCAATACCACCGGTATCAATTAAGGTAAAAGAACGCTCCAGCCAGGTAATATCCGCATAAATACGGTCTCTGGTAATACCCGGTGTATCCTTTACAATGGAAATTTTCTCGCCAGCCAAAGCGTTAAACAAAGTAGATTTACCGACGTTGGGTCTTCCTACTACCGCAACGATTGGTTTCGATTTTCTTGCCATATATTCCTCCGTTAAAAACTATATTATATATTCAGAGCCCATTCGCAAAATCGCCTCTACGAGGCTTTCCTTAACAACAAGTTCACTTGTTGTTTGCTCATTATATGGTTTCTCACCATATATATTTATGAAAAAAGACATCTGTAAGCGAGCTTACAAAGCCTATTTTCATAAATCTGCATGGCTCTGAATAATTGCATTTATAAAGTCGCATCCGCTTGATTTTACAATATTCACGGGCAGATGTAAAGCATTTTTCAGCTCTGTCAGGGTCATATCATCCAGGAACACTTCCTCACCGCTGCGAAGAACATTCTGGGGAAGAAGCACACGATTTCCAAGGGTTGGCTTTTCCAAAAGCTGCTTTAAAATGTCCTGTCCCGTAAGAAGTCCGGATACGGTAATACGCTCTCCGAAAAATTCATTAATAATCTCATATACATGTATCTTCAGATTTGGAAAAGCTTCTTCGATTTCTTTCGCCATCCTGCAAATGTATGGATACATAAGACGACCGGTAACAAGTGTCACCTCATCTTTTATGGAATAATCCGGGAGCTTTCTTTCTTTTTTCAGCTCTACCATTGCTTCCTTAAATTCTTCCAATAACAGGCGCACCATACCCACACCGTTTTCCAGCTGAAGATAACCGTCATAACGTTCTTCCTCAGGCATCTCACGGTCCGCTAAAATATACCATTCATCACTGGCATGAATAAAGTGGAGTCCATACTCTGCAAAGATTTTTTCCTGCCAGCCTTCAATCATATCAATAACCTGACAGGCATCCTCTTTCGTAAAAGGCTCCAAGGGATATAAACCGTCACGATATTTAGATAAGCCAACCGGAACTACAGATACACTTTCCAGATTCGGTAAATATTTTGTCAACTCCTTGATACTGTATTCCAGTTCTTTACCGTCATTGACACCCTTACAAAGTACAATCTGGCCATTCATAATGATTCCGGCCTCATTGAACTTATCCACCTTCTTAAGTGCCTCACCGGCAAATCGGTTATTTAGCATCTTGCAACGCAGCTCCGGATTCATGGTCTGGAAGGAAATATTGATCGGAGAAAGATGATACTTCGTGATTCTTTCTACATCTTTATCCGACATATTGGTCAGGGTAATATAATTCCCCTGCAGGAAGGAAAGTCTGGAATCATCATCCTTAAAATACAAGGTTTCTCTCATTCCCTTTGGCATCTGGTCAATAAAGCAAAAGATGCACTTATTGCAGCAATGTCTGTAATCGTCCATCAGACCATTCTCAAACTCAATGCCTAAGTCCTCTTCATATTCCTTGTCCACTTCTAAAAGCCACTGCTCTCCGTCAGGCTTCTCAATCAACACTTCGATATACGTATCCTGTATCATAAACTGATAATCGAAAATATCCTCGATTTCCATATTATCAATACTGATCAGCTTATCTCCTGCTTCTATTTCAAGTTCCTCGGCGATACTTCCGGGAACGATTTTACTTATAATATGGTATTTCTTTTTCGACATATGCATAAACCTCCATGGTTAGTATACCTTTTTTTCCTTGACGTGTCACTAACATAATGATATAAATTTAGATGGATAAGTTTGTAATAAAATAGCTACTATTGGAGGAAATCATGCCTAATTTACGTGAATTAGAAAATGCGATGCCGGTTGCACCACTGAAAATTGTTGCTCTTGCTTCCGCAGAACAGATGGGAAAAAGAGTAAATGACTATTTAGTCGGTTTCCGTCGTGATATAAAAAATGAAAAGGTAAAAAATGATCCTGCATTCCATGGTTACATCGAAGATAATTATCTGACTGAGTTTGAATGCCCACGTTTCGGAAGCGGTGAAGCAAAGGCTCGTTTCCATGAAAGTATTCGTGGTAAAGATTTATTTTTAATTGTGGACGTATGCAATCATAGCATTACCTATGAAGCAAATGGTTATACCAATCACATGTCTCCGGACGACCACTATCAGGATTTAAAGCGTGTTATTGCTGCATGTAATGGTAAGGCAAGACGTATCAACGTCATCATGCCCTTCCTATATGAAGGACGTCAGCATGCACGTTCCAGTCGTGAATCCTTAGACTGTGCACTTATGCTGGAGGAGCTTTACAACATGGGAATCGATAACTTCATTACCTTCGATGCTCATGACCCAAGAGTGGCAAATGCAACCCCGCTTAACGGATTTGACAATTTCACCCCACCTTATCAGTTCCTTCGTGCTCTCCTCAATTCCGAGGATGACCTTGTTGTAGACAAGGATCATATGATTGTTATCAGTCCGGACGAAGGAGCACTTGACAGAGCTATCTACTTCGCTTCTGTTCTGGGTGTTGATACCGGTATGTTCTACAAGCGTAGAGATTACAGTATTATTGAGAACGGTAAGAACCCTATCGTTGCTCATGAATTTCTTGGCGATAATATTGAGGGTAAGGATATTGTTATCATCGACGATATGATTTCTTCCGGCGGAAGTATGCTGGATACTGCTAAGCAGCTGAAGGGAATGGGTGCCAAGCGAGTATATATCTGCTGTACCTTCGGTTTATTTACGGATGGTCTTGCAGCCTTTGATAAGGCTTATGAAGCAGGACACTTTGATAAGGTTGTTGTAACCAATCTTACTCATCTTCCGGACGATATTTTCTCGAAGCCTTACTTCTGTGAAGCAGATATGAGTAAATTCATGGCTTCTATCATTGACTTTATGAATCATGATGTATCCCTGACCAACACTCTGGCTACCACGGAGAAGATTCACGGCATCTTAGATGCATATAATGAGAGAACAAGCTTTTAAGCTACATAATAAAAAAAGATTGTGGTCACTCCACAATCTTTTTTTATGTCTAATTTTGAAATACATTGAAGCATTTTCCATCTGCTGCATTAATATGAAACATCATTGTACCGATAAAGCTATTCCCCTGTGGATCCTGATAGTTATAGTCAAAGCTGAGCATAATCGTAGCGCCCTGACTCTCCTCTTTCATAACATCCGTATAATCTGCAAACAACTCCTTGATAGAATCATAGGTCAGACCCTCTCCATCACCGCGTACGCCCCTACAATAATAAGTATTTTTATCAATTGCTTTTTCTTCATCAAAACGCAATAACATAACATTATTTAAAATAACAGAGTCGTCACTCATACCCGCCGTTTTATCAGAATAGTTTTTACCTGAGATAATCACATACTCTTTTTTATCTTTGTATACAGTAAAAACAATTTCCTGTCCCGCTGTGAGAAGTCCACTCTCACTATAGCCAGAACCATCTGCTGCACTAATCGTATACTCGCCACTCTCCTGAAATGCCTTTACTGCCTCATCCAAAGACATTGTGTAATCCCTACGCAGCACAGCATCATCAATCTGAATCCATCTCTCTTCAACTGGTGCTTCCAACAGTTCCTGCTGACATCCATTCCCCTCCTGCTTAACTGGTACTTCTGCATCAGTTTCTTTGTCCGCACTTTCCGACACGCTCTGTTCTGTAGCAGTCTGATTCTTGCTATCACTACCACTACTCTGTTCGCTCTCACTGCCTCCACATGCACAGACAGAAAAAGTAAGTACTGCCACCATTAACAATAACTTCAGTTTTTTCATTTTCTCCTCCACGTAAACAAAATTTTCTTAAGTTTACGCCCCCCCGTCTCTAAGTCAACTGTTTTTCGTTATTTTGGGAATTATTTACTATCACGTTTTTAATTATGGCAACTTATATCCTGAAGCCAGCATCCCTTTCACAAATTCACTTTCATTTATAGTTCCTTGTAGATCCTCCAAAGCATCTTGTATACTATATTTTCCTCTTTCCACCATCTGATAAATATGGCGCAAAAAACCCTGTTCTATTCCTTGTTCCATTCCTTGTTCTATTCCCTGTTGTCTTCCTTCAGCCTTCGCATACGCTAGCTCTTCCCATCTCTGCATATACTTCACCCCCATCTTTTCTGACATCCTGATTTTCGAAACAAATTCATGAATCAGCTTAACTTTCTCGCTCTTACTTCTATTCGCCACCTCATCAGTACTTTCTGTTACATAATCACAAAAGTCCAAAAACTCCTGTGTAAAAGCATCTCTATTCTTTCCTTTGGTATTTATAAAGATTCTCAATGCACCATCATTCAATTTTAAATCTGGACACTCTCTGCATACCCCCTCAAACGTATATCGGTACAGTCCGCGCCCAAAGATATCAAACGGAGCAATAAACACCATACATGAATTATTCAATTTATTAAAATCTGTCTCGCCCGGTTCAAGCAATGATACGTCCATCATTCCTTGGTATAATCGACTTCTCTTTGGGATGTTATATGTATTCCTTTGTTGCATTTCCAAGGAAAGGACCTGCTCTACCTCCGAAAAACCAACCACATCCAAACGAATTGCCCTAAGTTCCGGAGACACCCCTTCTTCCTTCTCCACATGTGGTGCCTCTTTCAAAACGATGGAATCACTTGTTACAATGGACGCAATCGCTTCAAAGGCCTCCTTATTCTCTATCGTCTTATCGAACAAAAACTTATCTACCAAATTTAGACCATCCAAGACAGTCTTTTTCTTCTGCGACATACGCAACCTCCTATTCTGCAGGAATCTTCCCTGCTAATTGTATTTTGTGAAATAAGCAGGATTCCCTGACACCGACAGAATCGTCTACGAATAGTCTTAGAATGCGGCCATGCCGCAAGATTGGTCCCTAGATTTTCACTCAATTTCAATTTATCATATAGTGTATTATTTGTCAACTATTTTTATAGTCTTCTTATTATTTTACAGCATAAAAAATGTAGACGCAATTCCGACAAACTGCGCCTACAATTTTTACATTAAATGCCTATCAATAAGACATCCGACTCATCTAAAATTTTAAAAACTTGCAGAGATACAGGAACCATCTTCCGAATTAAAACTAAATACCGCTGTATTAAGACCCTTAGCACCGCTATAAGAAAAAGTAACCACTATCTTTCCATCATCTGTAACATCCTCTTTCATAAAATCCGCGTACTCCGAAAAAATCTCTTTCATGTCTTGATACATAATTCCTTCACCATTACCACGAATTCCCATAGCGTAATATGTATTCTCTTTGTCTGCCGTATCTACTAATGTCACCGCACATTCACTGATTTTTGCAATTTCATCTTTTATATTATATGTGGTAACATATGCACATTTATCATCATCTTTAAATACATAAAATGACTGCATATCACCAGAGCCCATGAGCTTATCTAAGTTTAACATTTCCCCTTTGATTTTTCCCGCATCATAGTCGGGAATCCATGCACTGTACCCTTCTCCGCTGTTCTCAAAAGCAGCAATAAGTTCACCCACAGTCATTGTTTCATCTCTTGGTATAATCACATTATGGATTTGAATCAGGTCATCCTTTAAAGATGCCTCTTTCATCTCCGGAAGACATTCAAAAGTCTCTGCCCCCTTCTCCTGTGATACCTTAGTACTACCTTTACTATCCACGTCACCATTGTCTGCTTCCTTACCTCCACAGGCACAAAGCACTGCCGCCAAAGCAATTATCATTAACAATAACTTTGCCTTTTTCATATAAACTCCTCCACGTAAACAAATTTCCTTAAGTTTACGCCCCCCCGTCTCTAAGTCAACTGTTTTTCGTTATTTTGGGAATTATTTACTATGCAGAAAAGACGAAAAGGGCGCAGCTCCTACGAACTACGCTCTTCTATTTCAGCTTTATATTCCTTGAATTTAATCGTCGCTTTAAACAGGTCTCCGTCGAAGTGAAGAATCAATTCTCCCTGCTGGAGCTCCGTCAGGTTCTTGGCAATGGAAAGTCCAAGACCACTTCCCTCTGTGCTTCGTGAAATGTCACCTCGGATAAAACGCTCCGTCAGCTCTTCCGGTTTAATATTCAGCGGATTAGCGGAAATATTCTTCACAGAGGCGCATACGTAACCGTCCACATTTTCAATATCCACGTAGACTCTGGTACCCTCTAAAGCATACTTACACACATTGTTAAAAAGATTTTCAATAACACGCCACATTCTGCGACTGTCCGCATAGATTGCGCTGGTGCTTTCCCCGCTGTTCATCACTACTTGCAATGACTTCTCTTCAAATTTCTCATAAAATTCTCCGATAGCCTGCTTTACTAACTCCTCCAGATTCATTGGCGCCATCACCAGTTCAATATTACCGGACGAAATCTTGGATGCCTCCACCAAATCGTCCGTCAACTGCTTGAGCCTGTGAGCTTTTTCATCCAATACTTTAATATATCCCGCCGCAGGCTCCTGAGTTATCTTTTCCCGCTTCAATAACCCAATATAATTGATAATGGAGGTCAGCGGTGTCTTAATATCATGGGACACATTGGTAATCAAATCTGCCTTCATACGCTCGTCACGCATACTGGTTTCCACAGCCTTACGGATACCCTCTCCGATATTATTTACTCCATCGGCAAGAGCCTTATTCTCTCCATGCAATACAGAGCTGTCCAACAGACTGTCCGTCTCTCCTGCTCTGATGGATGCGATACCCTCCAGGATATCATTACGCTCTGAAGAATTACGGAACAGCCACACACCAACCATAGCATCTAAAAACAATAATGCCCCCAAAATCCCTATAGAGATACGGTTGTCGTATTTGCCGGCGTACATATTATTACCTACCCAGAATGCTCCCACAATGTTCAATATTAAGAACATATTATAAGGAATCAAGGTACGAATGGTAGCATGCCTGTTCTGTGTAATCTTCCTTGCAACATTCATAAAAAAGCTGAGAATATAATAGCAGAAGCTGCATTTCCAAAGATTTCTGCCCCGAATTCTACGAATAAAGCTGTACCAGAAGGTACATACCACTGCACTGACATAAGCACCGAAAGCACCAAAAAGCAACATGGAAGACATCTTCATGGAAGAAATCCCTTTTGCCCATTCACTGTATTGGAAGAACAAATTGTACTCCACAACCTCCTGAATATAAAGCAAGAACTGATGTCCTCCATATACTGCAATCACTGCCAACACAAGCACAAGCTCTGTAGGAGTCTTGTCCACCGTACGAAGATACCGCTCTCCGGTATCTGCATATCTTCCTGTAGTACCGGTAATATACACCCACAATCCGAACCAAATCAAAGAAAAGAACGCAATCAGAATAATATACTGCCATACATGGGGCACAATATTCTCATGGATACGGTTTGCATAGGAAAAGGAATCTGTTTCAATATCAAAATTGGTATCTACACCAATCCATATCTGGGTATTATCCGGTAACGCATAATCATAGTTACTCACCCGATCAAATATCTCTTCCAAGGTAATATCCGTATTGGTCTCAAACCGCATATCCTCCGCCGAATAAATAACATATGCCCCAAAATTGCGATAATATAGATTCTGCTCAATATTGCTGACCGAGGCCAGCTCCATGGGCATGTTGGTATAATACTTCACTCCCTCTTCGGTATTGGTGCGAATTACATATTCAACATTGCTGTTTCCCGCAAGATAAACATCATTACGGTTCATATATTGGTCATAATTGTAAGTCAATCCTTCAATGGAAGCATGAACATTGGATTCCAGCATACTGTACTCAATCCAGTCTCCCGCTACAGCCGCAAGATTATGTCCCTCTACAGTTGTGTAGCGGTTATTCAGCATACTTAAGGTAACAATATGATTACCGTTTTCTTCAATTACTGAAACCGTTTTTCCGGTATGAATACGCATCTGGTCGATTACATAATTGAAAATCTGGTCAATAATGGCCTCATCCTGAAGCTGCTCCTGAATAATGGCGTGAATATTTGCCTCTTCCTGCTGCTTGGATAAAACCGCTTCCCCACTTAAGAGATCATCCTCTGTAATTTCCAACATTACAGCAGGTTCCGATATAGGAGCCACCTCTTCCTTTTTTGAAAAATCCAGTTCCGTATAATTTTCCCCTAAAATGGAATGCATACGAATCAAAGACTCGTCTCCGAAATAGGTCAAAAAGGATCTCTTACTATCAAAACGTACATCCTGATATTCCACACCATATTTTCCCCAGCGCACAAGGTCTTCAAGGGAATATACCGCTGTAGTTTTACATTTACTGTTTAAGCTTTTCAGATTGACATATTCCGTAACATCAATCCGTTTTTCTCCATCAAATTCTCCGCCTGTCTCCAACTGCTCCTTGATTACGGCAAGTCTTGTAATATCATCTACGGTATTACAAAGCATTTCCTTGAAAATCGCAGACTCCACAAATCCGTCCGTAGAACGAAGAGGTGAAATATAATATCCCACCTTCTCTCCGTACATATTCTCTACAAGAACATAGGAGTTCAGCACCACAACGGAAACCATAATTGCAAGTAAAAACGCTGCCACAAGCTGAGCGCATTCCAGCAAAATATGCTTCATCGGTCTATTCTTCATTTATCTATCCTTCTAACTACTGCTTTTCTATCTTATACCCTACGCCCCAAACTACCTTCAGATATCTGGGTTCTCTGGGATTAATCTCAATCTTCTCGCGAATATGTCTGATATGTACTGCCACCGTATTATCTGCTCCGATGGCATCCTCATTCCAGATATTCTCATAAATCTGATTAATGCTGAATACTCTGCCCTGATTCTTCACAAGAAGCAACAGAATATTATACTCAATGGGCGTCAACTTTACCGGCTCATCATCCACAAATACTTCCTTTGTATCGTCGTTCATTACCAGCCCGCCTACAGTGTATAAATTGCTGGCTTCTTCACTTGTCAGATTGCCAAGAGAGGTATATCTGCGAAGGTTCGACTTCACTCGCGCCACCAGCTCCAGCGGATTAAATGGCTTTGTAACATAATCATCCGCACCGATATTCAGTCCAAGAATCTTGTCTGTATCCTCTGATTTAGCAGATAAGATAATAATGGGAATACTGCTTGTCTCACGGATTTTCAGCGTTGCACGGATTCCATCCAGCTTCGGCATCATTACGTCAATCACCAAAAGATGAATATCCTCCTGTGCCAAAACCTTAAGTGCCTGCTCTCCGTCATATGCCTTAAAAACCTGAAAACCCTCCTGACTAAGATATATATCTATCGCTTCTACGATTTCCTTATCGTCATCACAAACTAAAATATTATTGGTCATGTCCCTTCTCCCCTTTTCTTTTTCCATAGTAAACCATAATATCCTTAAATGTAACCATCTAAATTTATTAAGATTTTCTTAGCATTAAAAATGCCGCAAGATTCCCCCGCTGTCCGTGGCTGGCTCTATGAGAAAATAAATAATCACTGTTACAGCAGGTACACACATCCGTCACGTCCATGTTCTGCGGTAAGATTCCGCTGCTAATCAGCACCTCTTCATTTGCTTTCCACAAATCAAGCTGATACTTTCCCGGCTCCTTACCCGGCAAAAGCACCTCCTTGTCCTTCCAAAAGCCCTCCTTAAAACGGTTCGCAACCTCTTCGCTGATTTCATAACAGCTCTGACAGATGGAAGGTCCGATTGCAACAATCAAATCCGCCGGTTCACATCCAAAACGCTCCTTCATGGTGTTCACCATATGCTCACCCATACGTTCCACAGTTCCTCTCCAACCGGAATGGGCAAGCCCGATAACCTTTTTCACCGGGTCAACAAAATAAAGTGGCACACAGTCTGCATAAAAGGTAGCAAGGCATAATCCGGGCACATCCGTAATCAAGCCATCCACATCGCTGTAATCCTTGGAAACAGTCACGCCCTTTCCTGCATCCTCCATGGACACATAACGGATGTTCACCGTATGGGTCTGATCAGAGCAGACAATGTGCTCCACATCCGTGCTAAGTACTTTTGCTATCCGATGATAATTCTCAAGCACTGCCGACCGGTCATCTCCCCTTGAAAAGCTCAGATTCATGGAGCCGTAAATCCCCTTACTGACACCACCCATGCGAGTGGTAAAAAGATGACTGATACCGCTGATTTTCGATAGTTTGGGAAATGTCAGGTATTCCAGTGTCTCTTCCCTGGTAATATGAAACTTATTCTGAATCATTACCGATTCATCTCTCTGCGCCCTAATAATATTCATCATATACTCAATTTCTTAACTAATAACTCTCCTAATATATAGTCTGCATCCCGCCGGTTACTCTTCCTCATCTCCCGGACCATCTCTTCCAGCTGCCCGAAAAACTTCTTCTGAATTTCTCCAAGCTTTTCATTTAACTTCGTAATATCCTTCCCGAACACTTCCTTTTTACTGATGCAGGAATCATATTCCTCCGTTATTTCCTCATATCTCTTTTCACAGTATTTGTAATCCTCTTTTAAAGAGGAAAGCTGTCGCTGTGTTTTTAAAAATGCCTGTCGCTTCTCCTCATACTCTAAATCCGCGAGTCCAGATTTGGCAAGCTCGTTACGAATATCTTCACATTCCTTTTCTCTTTCGCCAATCTGCTTTTTAAGCTTTAAGAGTTCCGCTTCCTTCAGCTGCTTTCTGTTCTCCGTTTCCTTCAGTTTCTCCTCCAGCTTTTTTACGCTCTTCTCTGCTTCTGCCAGCTTATGCTTTTTTGGCATCAAGGTATTCAGATACTCCTGATACATTGACGCTACTTGGTACTCTTCCTTTTCCATGTGCTGACGCAACATTCCCTTAGTCATAGGAGCAACCTTTAAGGCTCCCTTACGTTCCATTCGGCTGATACAAAGGCGTTTATTCTGGTCCTTAGGTGCAGTAAAATAAATCATTGCAATATCACCCTGCACCGTTTTAAAAGTCACCATATATTCTGCCTTACGTCTCTCTGCCAAAGCCGCCGGATCCTTTGCCTGACTAAGCTCTCCGAAACGGTGCTCCATCCTTGCAAAATCATCAAAAGCGAACAAATTCACGGCTGCAGATAACGCACTCTCTTTATACTCCAGCTTTGTAAAATACCTTTCCCAGCGAGCCTTCAATTTATCCTTTTCATGCAGCTCTCTTGCTGCAATAAGCTCTTCCAAAAGAAGTCTTTTTTCCTGCTCACAAGCACTGTCTCTTAAGGAAATCAAAGTATGATATATGAGAAAATCCTTCTCGCATTTCTCCTTGTCCTGCCCCTGAAGGTATTTTACCGAAACCTTGGTATCTACTGCAAAGGAATGTCCCAAACCAATGGAAGATATCCACATCAAATGTGCCAATTGCCACTGGGTAATCTTATAGACAACCCAATATCCCCACAGCATCTCTGTAAGAATACAACCCAGTGCAATCAAAATACGAAGGTCTTCCTTTGCGATAAAAAATATCATGGAAGCAGCCAGCACAAAAACAGAGACAATCATCCACAAACGCAGGCACATTCTCTCATCCAGCTTTTTCTGCCGGGGATATATCTTGCAAATATAGTCATTCCTTTCCAAAACAGAAAGTCCCTTGAGGGCCTCACCTGGATACAGCCTAGAAACCACCTTTGTAATTTCCGCCGACAGACGGTCCTCTGATTTATTTACGGATAGTCCTATCAGACGCATTTTTCTCTTTAAGTGCTTAAGAAGAATCTCTGTAAGTTCCTCTTTTTCTTTCTCCATGCAACTTTCATAGAGCATCTCGTAACGCTTCTTCCAGAAATATACCGGTGGCAATGTAAGCTCTTTTTTAAATAATAGCATAATTCTACCACATACATACATCAGAGCATAACAAACGCACTGCCACACCATGTGCAGCATTACAGAAATATTGTATATCTTAAAATCACAAAACTGCTTTGCAATTTCATTTTTTTCACTCTTCCTGATACCATCTAACAAATTGGCCATGGATGCTCCTTTCTCCCTATCGTATATATGTGGATAACCCTACCTGTAATGATAAGGGAAAGCATTTTTTATCCACGTAATCTCATCCTTCATCACAGATACTACATCAAAACGTATGGCAGTGCTTAAGGGCAGCTTATGAACACATCTATAATAATCTGCCACCTTGCAAATCTGCTTCTGCTTTCCTACAGTTACTGCCTCCTCAGGATATCCCTTACTTGCCGAGCCTCTGTACTTAACTTCAAAGAAAACAAGGTATCCCTCATGTCTGCCGATCAAATCGATTTCACCGCTTCGGTTCCGATAGTTCCGCTCTATGATTTGTACACCTTGTTTTTCTAAATGGGCTGCCACCTTTTCCTCCGCAGCAGCCCCCACTACTCTTTTGTTCAATTATTTCCCCTTTTTCATCTTACCCTTCAATTTATCCATGGCATCCACGAATACCAGAATCTCCGCAACCACTTCATACAGCTCCGGCGGTATCATATCTCCTATTTCTAAGCGTGACAAGGTATCTGCCAGCTTATCATCCCTATGAACAGGTACATCCACTTCCTGAGCCTTCTCAATAATCTTCTCCGCCAGAATGCCTCTTCCGGAGGCTATGACCTTAGGAGCCTCCTCCTCCGGGTCGTAGCTCAAAGCAATGGCCTGTTTGACTTTTTTATCTTTTTCCATCCAAAATCACCTTTCCTCGGCTGACCGCTTTTAAGCTCGTACATCAAAGGACTCCGTTGCCAAAAGCGGAATATTGGAATGTGTACTCAAAAGCTCTTTCATACAAGTATTCTCTTCCACAGTCGTACTACGAACAGAGGTAGTCACACTCATATCATAGCCCCGTGCCTTCAATCTATCTGTCAGAATATTCATGTGATCATTTATAAAATCAAGCATCTCCTCATCCTTCAGATAGAATTGCGTCGATACCTTCTCATACTGCATGGCTACATACACATCCACCGGTCCAAGACTATCCATATCCAGGTGAAGAAGTGCACTCACTTCCCCGTTTTCACTGGAAAGACGCTTCTTATTAGAGTATACATAAAGCTCTCCATGGGCATCGTTCCCGGACATTTTAAGTGGCAGCTGAATATATGCATACATCTGATTCATCTGATTTAAGAAATTAACATTCTGATTCATCTGAGTAACATTCTTTCCCAGATTTGTTTCCAACAATGTACTTTTATCCAAAGCTTCGCTGACTACCTGCAGCTGCTTTCCCAGCTTACTGTAAAGCTCTTTAATCTTTTCCTTGGTAGTTTCCTCCGGCGAAAGCATCAGTTCCTGCTTCTGAAACTCCTTAATAGCCTCTGCAAACCGCTCATCCCGGACAAGCTCCTTTATGGGTACATCTTCGCCCCTCTGTAGAAGTTTCACAACCTCCTGTAAAAGAGCCTTTCCATCCGTAGCTTTTGAAAGCTCAGTGGGTAAACTATTCTCCTTCCCCATAATAGGTGCATCTTCACGAAGAAGTATTGTTTCCTTCTGCTCCGGCTGGGCTTTAAATGTTTCCACAGCTTCTTCCGGTGAAGGAACAACTAGTGGCTCCAAAACTGCCTTCAGCACTTGCCCTGCTATCGTTTCCTTTCCCTCAGCAACAAGTCCCTCCAATACCTTGGGAAGCTCCGTAGAAAACTGTTCCAGCCCCTGTAAAAGCTGGTGAGTCATATTCTTATAATTCCCCATCTGCTCCAAATTCTCCGGACTAATGGGGAGCTGCAATTTCTGTAAATCCACCAGATTGGACAACTGCTCCTGCCCATACTGTGTCACCTGTTGATACATATTGGTAAGGGATTCCTTATCAATGGGCATTCCCTCCTTCATGAGTGTCCCCGTTAAGGCAAGAGTGGCCTCCGTCACGGGGATACCTGCCTGTTCAAGTGCCATCGCCCCGGTCTTCTCCATAGCCATGTTCTCATATAATGGGCTTAAAGAAAGAGTACTTCCGGTATTCTTCACCTGAAAAAGAATATTCTTCCCTGTGGGAAGAGCGATATTCTGGTCCAGTTTGGCAGAAACCATCAACTGCCCGCTATCCTGAGTCACAAGAAGCTTTAACAAATCACCGGTCACATCCTTCACTTCCCCGGAAATAATCTGCCCCGGAGTCAAGGCCTGAATAAACTGCTTTATCAGCTGAGGATTAGAGACTGATATGTTCTCGCCGCCGGATATAGAAATATTATTTTGTCCTGTAAAAGCCTTCAAAATATCCGATAGCTGCATATCTTACCTCCATTTCCCTTAAATAAAGTTTTTAATAAAGCTCCTCCGATGAATCGGCGTAGGTCCATACTTTTTCAATGCTTCAATATGTGACGCACTGCCGTAGCCCTTATTTCCGGCAAAATCATACTCCGGAAATACCTTATCATAATCCACCATAAGCCTGTCTCTGGTAACCTTTGCAATAATACTTGCCGCACCTATGGAAATACTTTTCGCATCTCCCTTAATAATGGGAACCTGCTTTAAATCGGAAGGAAGCCCCGGGATAGTTACTGCATCGTTAAGAAGTACATCCGGCATAACACTTAAATTACCGATTGCCGCTCTCATTGCTTCATAAGTAGCCTGCAAAATATTGATTTCATCGATTCTCTCCGGTGACGCATATCCGATTCCACAGCTAATAGCTTTTTCCATGATGACATCGTATAACTCTTCTCTCTTTTTTTCGGTTAATTTCTTAGAATCATTTATGTATAGAATGTCACAATTTTTCGGTAGAATAACTGCTCCGGCCACTACCGGTCCGGCCAGAGGACCTCTTCCCACCTCATCAATTCCGCAGATATAACTGTAGGCAGCATACTCCCTCTCATAGGCCTGCAAAGTATAGATACGCTGTTTCTCCTGCTCATAGGCATCCATACGCTTTTTTGCTGAAATAAGGAGCTTTTGCACGCCACTTCTCTCATCTGCCTCAAATCGATTTACAAATTCAGGCAGCTCATCTTCACAAGCTGCCTGATACATATTCTTAATTTCAGAAATACTGTATTCCACTCTATATCCCTCACTTAATCATGCTCTACAAATCCAAAGTCTGATAAGGGCCAGATACGAAGCCATGCACGGCCGATAATCTCTTCTCTGGTAATATTTCCAACCTGGGCATAACGGCTGTCAAAGCTGTCATTGCGATTATCACCAAGTACGAAGTACTCATCCTCGCCAAGCACAATAGGCTCTGCCGCCAGCCCTATTTTATCCGCCTGAATCACTTCCTTACCAAAGTTCTCTTCCAATACTTCCCCATTAATATAGATGGTTCCATTCTCATCAATCTGCACAGTTTCTCCCGGAAGCCCGATAATTCTCTTGATGTAAAAGGTCTCCTCCTGGTAGTGGAACGGGAACACAATCACATCAAATCTCTCCGGATCATTAAAACGATAGGTAATCTTATCTACAAAAAGATTATCTGCATTATGAAGTGTAGGCTCCATGCTGGCACCATTTACTTCTGTGCGCTGTACCACATAGGTAATCAATAAGTAGGTTGCACAAAGCACCACAAGCAAATATATACCGGTACTTAATATCTCTTTTAAAACACTATTTAACTTTGTATTCTTCACGCTACTGCTCCTCCGGTCTTTCTACGGTCATTCTGCCAAGCTTACCACTGCGGTAATCATCAATCAGTATTCCTGCCGCCTTTTTTAAATCCAGTTCCTCACCTTTTAAGAAACATCTTCTGTTCTCCGCAATCTTCGATAAGGTATCCAGTGCATCCCCGGAAGCCTGAATTCCGTAACGCTCCTCAAAGCACTTAGGATAAAGCTCGGTTAATACCTTAATCAAATCCATTGCCAGCTCTTCAATAATTAAAATTTCATCATTGATGGAACCGATGAAAGCCAGTCGCATTCCTACAATCTGATCCTCAAACTTAGGCCAAAGGATACCCGGAGTATCTAAAAGCTCCAGACTCTTATTTAACTTAATCCACTGCTTTCCCTTTGTTACACCTGGCTTATTGCCAGTCTTTGCACAGGCCTTACCGGCAAAGGAATTGATAAATGTGGATTTACCAACATTTGGAATTCCCACTACCATAGCACGTACCGGACGATTTACAATGCCTCGCTTACGGTCACGTTCAATCTTCTCCTTACATGCTTCCTGTACCAATCCGTTAATGGATTTAATTCCTGCGCCGGACTTTGAGTTAATCTCCAGCACATGGGCTCCCTGCGCCTCAAAATAGGCCGTCCAAAGCTTATTATAATGTGGGTCTGCCAGATCAGACTTATTTAAAAGTACAATTCTTGATTTATTCTTTGCCAGCTCATCAATATCAGGATTCCTACTGCTAAGCGGGATTCTGGCGTCCACCAGCTCTATCACCAAATCAATCAGTTTTATATTCTCCTGCATCATACGCTTGGCCTTGGTCATATGACCGGGATACCATTGATAATTCATATATTCTTCCTACCTATCTATTTAATAAAGCCGTAACCATCCTCTTCACACTTTAAGTGAAACCATGCCTTACCTCTTATATCCTCTGTTTTCACCATTCCTATATTCGCCGAACGACTGTCCTCACCGCTGTTAGGGTCATCTCCCAAACAAAAATACTCGCCGCTTTGCAGAGTAACCTCATTCTCCAATGTACCCGGATCAAGAATCTTAATGGTTACGTATTCACTTTCCTCACCATTTACATAGCAGACACCGTCTTCAATCACTACAGTATCCCCCGGCACTGCAATCACCCGCTTCACATAATAATGCGTATTCTTATTCCCATTGGGGAGAAAAACGATAACATCTCCCTCCTGTGGTGTAGCAAGCATATATGCGAAACGATTAATATATATTGTCTGTCCGTTGTACACCGTTGGTTCCATGGAATTTCCCACCACATTGGTGGTCATTCCAAAAAAGTAGTTTAACACCACTGCAATAAACATTGCAGCAAATATTCCGAACAGTACGCCGAAAATCTCACGAATAATAGATGGGCTGATTTTCTTTTTTCTGGTGTAAAAGCTAAGTCCATTATGCTTTTTAGCCATATATTCACCCTCTCTAACTACAATCTAACACAAAGTATATTGTACCACATTATCTGTAAATAGAAAAGGACAACTGCATTGCAGTTGTCCCTGAAACAGATCTGGTTAAATTATTTAACTAACTCTTTAACCTTAGCCTTCTTACCAACGCGGTCTCTTAAGTAGTTAAGCTTAGCACGACGTACCTTACCTCTTCTAACTACTTCGATCTTCTCTACGTTAGGGCTGTGTACAGGCCAGGTCTTCTCAACACCAACACCGTTAGAAGACTTTCTAACAGTAAAGGTTTCTCTGTTGCTTCCGCCCTGTCTCTTAATTACGGTACCCTCGAAAACCTGAATTCTTTCACGGTTTCCTTCTTTGATCTTACCGTAAACCTTAACGGTATCGCCTACTGCGAACTCGTCAACGGTAGCTTTTAACTGTTCTGCTTCGATTTCCTTGATAATTGCAATATTGCTCATTTTATAAGCCTCCTTATTCAACTGGATGTTCTTAATACATTTTCGTAACAGAGGACCATCTCATTTTCGCAACGTGAAGATTATATCACGTGGGTATGTAGAATGCAAGTGTTTTTTACTCTACATACACACTGGCACAGGAACCATCATCCAAATCGATATCAAATGTAATAGTGCCCTCATGCTCCCCCTTATATGAAGTCCAAGTATATTCGTACTCTAAACTATAACCATAGCGTGTATCCACAGTTAAACTATCTTCATATGGTGCCATAAGCTCTTTCACTGACTCTAAGGTCTGTCCCTTTCCATCCGGACGCAGTCCACCAAAATAATAGAAATCCTCCTCTACATCATATCCAACAATGTTTCTTAGCTTTACAGCACTATCCAACGCAGAGACCAGCTCCGATGATGTATTATATGCCCCCAGTATTACAAATTCCTCCCCATTCTTGTACAGTGCTATCATCGCACCCTTTCCCCCGGGAAGCAACCTGTCAAAGTTAAATTCCTTATCGTCCTCATAATTAACATACTTATACTCCACACTACCGGCCTCAAGAGCATCTATTGCTTCTTTAAGACTCATACTTTCATCTACTTTTAAAATAACATCCCCCACCTGGAACAATCTATCCTCTGGGGATGCCTCTAAAATCTCCGGAAGACATTCAAATCCTCCCTGCGCTTCTTTCGAAGTCTCCTTGGAAGAACTCTCTGCCACTTCTTCCTTCTTCACGGATGCGGCACTGCCTGCATCACTCTCTGCAGAAGCTTCCGTTTTATCTCCACCACAGGCACAAAGCATTACTGCTAAAACAGTTGTCATCAACAATACTTTACATTTTTTCATATGCGTCTCCTCTTAAGCAAAATTTGCTTTAAGTTTACGCCCCCCCCCGTGTCTAAGTCAACCATTTTTCGTATATTAGGAATTATTTACTATTGCCGCTCTACTCAAATTGTAATATAAGTAACTCCTCATCGTATTTTTCCATATAGGTACTATATTCCCCCGTATTTACAACAAAAAATACCTTTTCGGACTCCTATAGCAAGATATTTCTCTATAGATACCCACTTTCATCAAATCCGGTATCCTATGACAAATATTATAGATTTGGATACTATTCGCCCCTCTTTCTCACAGAATAAGTAAAAAATAGTATCTATAGCAGATTATAAATCCATAGGATACTCTCACAATTAAATATCATGATGAGTATAGAAAAAGCGTGATTTCTTCAAACCACGCTTCTCAACATATTGTTTACTCATATCCAACCCAATACAGCGGCTCCTCCGCCATATAAAGTCCATTTTTCTCCTGTAGCTTTATGGAAGCCACATTCCCCTCTTTCACCTGCCCATAGGGCGTAAAACCAAGGCTCTTTACATAGTTGATAATATAGTTTTCCAGAGACTGCCCGATGCCCATGCCACGGCAGGACTCGTCTACATATAAAAGTCCACAACTTCCCTCTGCATGAACCCCTACAAAGCCTACTAATCTATCCTCTACAAAAGCCCCGAACATCTGCCCCTTTTCTATGCGGTTGCGCACATACTCTTCATCATCCATATCATAGTGCTCTGTTACATACGCAAAATGCTCCATGGTAAGCCTACGAATATCTTTGTGTTTCACCGGCAATGGTTCCTTTAAGGTATACACATACTGCCATACCTTGTGGCAGATATGCATGCCCTTCTTCTCTTCCAAAGCCTGCACCACCACCTCAGATGTGGTAAGTACCAATCCGGCACTGTTTAAATACTTATCAACCAGATATTTTGCGCTTTCCAAAGACTCTGCGCAAACCATATATAATTCACTTTCCGGCTCAAACAGGACAATATCCATACCTCTTTCATAGAGTACCTCACCCAGTCCCCGACTCAAAAGTTCCATCATATGGATATAAAGCCTCTTTTTCTTAGAAAGTCTCTTAACAATGCTCTGCTTCTTCTGATACTTGGCATATAAATCCGGCCTACGGACTTCCGTACGCTTCACAGACTGCTCCAGACGCCATTTCACAATATTCTGGTGATTGCCTGATAATAGGACCTGTGGGACTTCCTTCTCCCTCCACACAGGTGGTCTGGTGTACTGGGGATACTCTAAAAGGTCATTATGGAAGCTCTCTGTTTCTGCAGAAGTCTCGTTATTAAGCACCCCGGGAACCAGTCTTGCAATGGCATCAATCATTACCATCACCGGAAGCTCTCCACCGGTAAGGACATAATCTCCGATGGAAACATAATCTGTAACAATCTCCTCCAGCACACGCTCATCAATGCCTTCATAGTGACCGCAAAGAAATACCAGTTCCTCTTCCTTTGCAAATTCTTTTGCCATCTTCTGGTCAAAACGCTTTCCCTGCGGTGTCAGGTAGATGGTGCGGGGCTTTGTCTTCATATCCTTGGTAATATCCTGATAACAGTCATAAACCGGCTGAGGCTGAATAAGCATCCCTGCTCCGCCGCCATAGGGATAATCATCTACTTTACCATGCTTTTCCACGGTATAATCCCTCATATTTACCGCACGATAGCTGATATACCCGGCTTTCGCTGCCCTGCCGATAATACTTTCTCCCAGACCGTTTTCAATCATCTCCGGGAACAATGTCATAACATGAAAATTCATAGGTTAATCCAAAAGTCCTTCCAATACATGTACCTTCATCTTACGGTTTTCCATATCCACCTGTAAGATACAATCCTTTATGGCAGGCAGAAGAAGCTCTCTTCCATCTGTCATATTTATCACATAAACATCATTGGCGCCGGTAGATAACACATCGGTTATCACGCCAATTTCCTGCTCTTCTTCATTAATTACGGTTAAATCAATCAAGTCCGCAATGAAATACTCATCTTTACTTAATCGTACTGCATTCTTTCTGGTAACATAAAGGCTCTTCTGCTTGAACTTAATCACATCGTCCATATTGTCGTAGCCCTTAAATTTCAGAATCACCAGATTCTTGAAAAATTTAACGCTCTCAATCTCGAGTACAATCTGTTCCTTTCCGGTATCCAGAATCGTCTCCTTCAATCTCTTAAATCTTCTTGGGTCATCGGTGGTGGGAAAAACCTTTACTTCGCCTCTGACTCCATGTGTGGTGGTAATCACACCAACCTGTAATAAATCATCCATTTGATTTCTCCATATAGATAAGTTAAGCGAAACACACTTAAAAGCATGTTTCGCCCTTCTTATGAACTATTAAACGATTTCTACGTCTACAATCTTATTGTCTTTGGAAGACGCTGCTTTTACAACGGAGCGGATTGCCTTAGCAATTCTACCCTGTTTTCCAATGACTTTACCCATATCGGATGGTGCTACATGAAGTTCGATAACAACATTCTTGCCCTCAGACTTTTCAGTCACGACCACTTCATCCGGATTATCCACAAGATTTCTTGCGATAACTTCAACTAATTCCTTCATAATCCACCTCCAGCGGAAAGTCAACTTATTTAATGATGCCGGCTACCTTGAAAAGCTTGCTAACAACTTCAGTAGGCTGAGCACCGTTAGCTAACCACTTCTTAGCTGCTTCTTCATCTACCTTGAAAGTGCTAGGCTCGGTAGAAGGATCGTAGGTACCGATTTCATCGATGAATCTACCATCTCTAGGTGAACGAGAATCAGCTACGATAATTCTATAAAAAGGTGCCTTCTTCTGTCCCATTCTTCTTAATCTGATTTTAACTGCCATTTTTCTTTACCTCCGTAAAATAAATAATATAATAAGTTTCATTAATCTATGATAAGAACCGGGTAGTCCCAAAGTCCATATCTACTACTTAAAAGGGAAATCTTCCTTTTCCCATGCCCGGGAAGCCACCGAAACCTCCGCGTCTCTTGCCTCCGCCAAACTGCTTCATCATCTTCTGACTCTGCTCAAACTGCTTGATAAAACGGTTTACAACTGCAATATCCACACCTGCACCCTTTGCAATACGATGCTTTCTACGAGGATTTAACAGTTTCGGATTTCTTCTCTCCTCAGGAGTCATGGAAAGCACAATCGCTTCCATGTGAGCAAGCTGCTTTTCATCAATCATGCCTTCCAAGTCGCCTGCCTTGATGCCCATACCGGGAAGCATTCCTAAGATGCTTGATAAGCCACCCATGTTTCGCATCTGCTTCATGCTCTCAAGGTAATCTTCGAAGTCGAACTTACCTTTTTTCATGCGGCCGGCCATGTCTCTGCTCTTCTCTTCATCCATATCGATACTGGCCTGTGCCTTATCGATTAAAGAAAGAACATCACCCATGCCTAAGATTCTGCTTGCCATACGGTCCGGATAAAACTGCTCCATATCGGTGAGCTTTTCTCCCATACCAACAAACAAAATAGGCTTACCGGTTACTGCTTTAATGGAAAGTGCCGCACCACCTCTGGTATCGCCGTCCATCTTGGTGAGTACCACACCATCTATGCCAATCTGCTCATCAAACTGCTTTGCCACATTTACGGCATCCTGACCTGTCATAGCATCTACAACAAGCAATGTCTGATGAACTTTTACAGCCTCTTTCACTTCTTGAAGCTCCTGCATCATACCTTCATCTACATGAAGACGACCGGCAGTATCCAGGATTACTACATTATGACCATTCTTCTCCGCATGCTTAATTGCCTCTTTCGCAATCTCTACAGGCTTATGGTCTGTTCCCATGGAGAAAACGTCAACTTCTACCTTTTTACCGTTAATCTTAAGCTGCTCAATAGCCGCCGGACGGTAGATATCCAGAGCTACAAGTAAGGATTTCTTACCCTTTTTCTTAAGATTTCCTGCAATCTTGGCAGTAGCGGTAGTTTTACCGGCACCCTGAAGACCGGCCATCATAACGATGGTAATTGCTTTACCGGGCTGCATGGCAATCTCGGTAGTCTCACTGCCCATCAGGTTAACCATTTCCTCGTTAACGATTTTGATAACCATCTGGCCGGGATTTAAACCGTTCATAACATCCTGACCGATTGCACGCTCTTCCACAGCTTTCACAAACTGCTTTACAACCTTGAAGTTAACATCCGCTTCTAAAAGAGCCATCTTAACTTCTTTTAAAGCCGCCTTTACATCTTCCTCGGTAAGACGTCCCTTGCTGCGAAGGTTCTTAAATACGTTTTGAAGTTTATCTGTTAAGCTTTCAAATGCCATAAAATGCCTCCGCTAAAAGTCTTTCCAAAGGTCTGTGGATACCCCTTTGATGATTTGGATGGATTCTCTTACTTCTTCGGGAAGTTCCGTAGAAAGGAGTTCATCGGTCAGCTCTGTAATCTTAAGGAGCTTATCCTTTGCTTCCGTAAACTTCTGTACCAAATGAAGCTTATCTTCATATCCCTGAAGAATCTTATCACATCTCTTAATCAAATCGTGCACGCCCTGTCTGCTGATTCCCTGCTGCTCTGCAATCTCGCTTAAGGACATGTCATTATATACCGCATCTTCGTATACATTACGCTGATGCTCCGTCAAAAGTTCGCCGTAAAAGTCATACAGAAGAACTTGTTTATAAATCTTTTCCATCTCTCCCATACATACTCCTCGACTTTCAATTTAGCAACCTTTGCTATCATACACGAAATACAAATAGGTGTCAAGTATTTTTTCTTGACACCCACAAACTTTTTTCAACAATATTTACACTCTTTCACTAAAGAAGTTTTTATACCCTTCTCCGAAGATTTCCGTAGCACTGGAAACAATCATAAAGGCCAGCGGATCCTCTTCCTTTACCACAGCTTCCACCTTAGGTGCCTGTGGTTTTCTGGAGGCACACATAATGACACGTTTATCCTTGCCACTGTAGGCTCCCATACCCTGCACGTGGGTTACGCCTAAATCCAGTTCCACAAGAAGTCTCTGGGTAATCTCATCACATTTATCCGTAATGATAAAAATCAGTTTTGCTTCATCACGACCATATAATACAATATCTAAAACCAGTGCACAGACAATTACTGCAATTCCTGCATATAACGCTCTGTCAATATTTTTAAAGACAAATGCAGATGCGGTAACAACCACAGCATCCATAAAAAGGAAAAGATTGCCCGTCCGCATATGGGGGAATTTGATTCTCAGCACCTTTACAATAATGTCCATTCCTCCGGTAGTTGCACCGCCCTTGAAAACCATACCGATTCCGATAGCCATCAGGGATGCTCCCGCAAGGGACGCCAAAAGCGGGTCCTCCGTCACTGCCCCATAGGGTGTCAAAAGGTTAATCACCGCAGAGTCCAATACGATGCAGTATACGGTAGAAATAATGAATTTCAGTCCGAATTTCCATATTCCCAGAAGCATAATGGGAATATTCAAAATAAATATCCACGTACCGGTTTCTACCGGAATAATACGATTCAGCAGTACCGCAATACCACTGACACCTCCCGGTGCCAATGAATTGGAATCCAAAAAGCAGGCAATTGCTACTGCATATAGAATCGCTCCTATTGAAATAAGTAAAAACTTCTTAAGTAATCGAATAACTCTATCTGTTCCCATATCCCATCCTTATAGATTTGTGCGAACTTGTTTCGGCATATAGCCTTCCTCCTCCAGAGCCTTCATAATCTGCTGTTTGTGTTCTGTACCGAAAGCTTCCAGAGTAATACGAAGCTCCACAGCCACACTACGATTGGTTGATACAAACTGATTGTGCTCCAGTTTAATAACATTACCATTTTGCTTAGCAATTATACCTGAAACCTTGCAAAGCTCACCCGGCTTATCCGGGAGAAGAACAGATACCGTAAAGATACGGTCTCTAAAAATAAGTCCCTGCTGAACCACAGAAGACATGGTGATAATGTCCATGTTACCACCACTTAAAATAGAAACAATCTTTTTATCCTTTACGTCCAGATGCTTTAAAGCTGCCGCTGCAAGAAGACCTGAATTTTCTACAACCATCTTATGATTTTCTACCATATCCAAGAAGGTTACTACAAGCTCATCATCCTCGATGGTAATGATATCGTCCAGATTCTCCTGAAGATATGGGAATAATTTTTCTCCCGGAGTCTTTACAGCAGTACCGTCTGCAATGGTACTTACCTTAGGAAGTGTAGTTACTTTACCATTTTTAAAGGACTCCTGCATACAGTTAGCACCTGCCGGCTCTACACCGATTACCTTAATCTTTGGATTCAGCATCTTGGCAAGAGTAGATACACCGGTAGCAAGTCCGCCGCCACCGATAGGAACCAAGATATAGTCCACTAAAGGAAGCTCCTTAAAGATTTCCATTGCAATGGTTCCCTGACCGGTTGCCACTCTTAAATCATCAAAGGGATGAATAAAGGTATATCCATACTCATCAGCAAGCTCATAAGCCTTTGCACAAGCTTCGTCATATACGTCACCGCAAAGAACAACCTCTGCGCCATAGCTCTTGGTTCTGTTCACCTTCATAAGAGGAGTTGTGGTAGGCATTACAATGGTTGCCTTGCAGCCGAAGCACTTTGCTGCATATGCAACGCCCTGAGCATGGTTTCCTGCAGAAGCGGTAATGATACCTTTTGCTCTCTCTTCTTCTGATAAGGTACTCATGGTATAATACGCACCACGAACCTTATATGCGCCGGTGAACTGCATGTTTTCCGGCTTTAAATATACCTTATTACCTGTCTGCTTGCTGAAATAATCACTATATACAAGCTTCGTCTCCAGAGTAACCCTTTTTACTACCTCTGAAGCTTCTTCAAATTTTTCTAATGTTAACATAGCTGTATCCCTCTTTCCCCTAGTCTTCTTTTACACTGAAGAGTGCATCCACAAAATCATCGGAATCGAATTTCTGCAAATCATCAATGGTCTCACCCACACCGATGTATTTCACCGGAACATTTAATTCCGACTGAATCGCCACAGCGATTCCGCCCTTTGCAGTACCATCCATCTTGGTAAGGATGATACCGGTAAGATTGGCCACCTCACCGAATTCCTTAGCCTGCACAAGTGCATTCTGCCCGGTAGTTCCGTCCAGCACAATCAGATTCTCTCTGTGTGCATTCGGAAATTCCCTGTCAATGATACGGTTCATCTTACGGAGTTCTTCCATAAGATTCTTCTTATTATGAAGACGCCCTGCAGTATCAATAAACAGAACATCTGCATTACGTGCTTTCGCGGCATTTACCGCATCAAACACCACGCTGGCCGGATCGGTGCCTTCATTACCACCTATCATGGGCACATCAGCTCTCCTTGCCCACTCAGCAAGCTGTTCACCTGCCGCAGCGCGGAAGGTATCTGCCGCAGCGATAATGACCTTACGACCATTGTCCTTAAGCTTACCTGCAAGCTTACCTACCGAGGTGGTTTTTCCTACACCATTTACACCGATTACCATGACGATGGACTGCTTATGCTCAAAGTCATAGGCAGTTTCATCCACCTTCATCTGCTCTTTAATATTCTCAATCAGGAGCTGCTTGCAATCAGCAGGCTCTTTAATATGCCGCTCCTTCACCTGCTCCTTAAGCTTTTCCACGATGGCACCGGTTGCACTAACACCGATATCCCCCATAATAAGAATTTCTTCCAATTCCTCGTAGAAATCCTCATCAATATTACTGAATCCGCTAAAGACATTATCAATGCCCTTAACGATATTATCCCTTGTTTTGGAAAGACCATCTTTCAGTCTCCCAAAAAAGCCTTTTCTTTCCTCGCTCAAAATAAAGCTCTCCCTTATATTAATTGTCTAGATCTTTGTCCACCAGATTTACGCTTACCAATGTGGAGATACCCTTCTCCTGCATGGTAATACCGTATAAGCGGTCTGCACTTTCCATGGTTCCTCTTCTATGGGTAATTACAATAAACTGAGTATGCTTGGTCAGCTTATGTAAGTACTTCGCATATCTTCCTACATTGGATTCATCCAGCGCCGCCTCAATCTCATCAAGAAGACAGAATGGAGATGGCTTCAAATTCTGGATAGCAAATAAAAGCGCTATGGCTGTCAGTGCCTTCTCACCACCGGATAACTGCATCATGTTCTGCAGTTTCTTTCCCGGTGGCTGTGCGATGATGCGGATACCTGCCTCCAGTACATCCTCATCCTCCATCAGCTCTAAGGTACCCTTGCCACCACCGAAAAGTTCCTTGAACACTTTATCGAATTCCCTGCAAATCTCGGCAAACTTCTCATTAAACTGCTTTCTCATAGCAGCATCCAGTTCAGCAATGATTCCCTCCAAGGTCTTCTCTGCTTCTACAAGGTCATCATGCTGGGTCTTCATAAAGGTATAACGCTCCATAAGATTTTTATAATCCTCAATGGCATTTACGTTAACATCACCCAGCTTCTTAATCTGATCCTTTAAGGATGCAATATCCTTCTTCATGGCCGGTAAATCTGTCATCTCTTCGTCACGGATGCTTGCCGCATCACTTAAGGTAATCTCGTATTCATCCCACATATAATTAATCTGGGACTCAATGGATTCTTCCAGACGATTCTTCTGTCCCTCTAAACGATAAACTTCCTTATCCAGATCATTCATACGCTTGGACAATTCTTCACGGGAATTAAAGAAGTTCTTCTGCTTTGTAGAAAGCTCTTCTTTCTTAGCAATACTATCCTTTAACTTCTGTTCATTCTCTGTCTGTGCAGCAAAAGATGCTTCTATGGTCTTCTCAATCTCTACGATATTGTTCTGCTTGGTCTCCACATCCTTCTGATTCTGAACAAGTGCTTCCTCAATTTCCGCAAGCTCTCGCTGATAACGCTCCGTTTCTCCTTCGATTCGGTCCACATTACTCTGCTGGAAGGTCTGCATCTGGAGCATCTTTTCAACCTTTAAATCCCACTCAGACACTCTGGCGGATGCTTCGGATTCCTCCAAACGGCTTTCCTCTAAGCTCTTCTGGAATACCAGAATCTCTTCCTGTGTAGCTTTTTCCAGTTCTTCACTGGCCTTCAGTTCATTCTGGATATTGTCCTTACCTGCCTTAAGCTCCGCAATCTGTTTTTCGATATCCTTCTGCTCCTGCTTCATGGAATCGTAGCCCTGCTCCTCCTCTGCAAGACGTTCTCTTGCAGCAGTAAGGCTGATACGTGCAGTATTCTGCTCAATAGACTTCTGATTCAGCTTCATCTTCATGGTTTCAATATCCATACGAAGCTTGTTTCTACCGGTCTTTATCTCTTCGATTTCCTGATTGATATTTTCAATATTCTGAGAAATCTCCTTTACCTTCTTCTCCAAAGCATCAATTTCACGTCTTCTTCCCAGAAGGTTGCTATTATTCTTGAAAGCACCACCACTGATAGCACCGCCCGGCACTAAGAGTTCACCTTCAATGGTAACCATACGGATACCGTAATCAAACTTCCTTGCAATCTTTACCGCATTATCAATATTATCCACTACCATAATGCGACCCAGCATTGCTTTTGCAACATTCTTATGCTCCGGCGAAGTCTTCACCAGCTCATCCGCCATGCCGATTACGCCCTTTTCCTTCAGTGCCTCCGGATTCTTAAACTCCTGAGGTTTCGTAATGCTGGTAAGAGGTAAAAAGGTAGCTCTACCGCCCTTATTATCCTTTAAGAAGCGAATCATCTTTTTCGCAGTTTCTTCATCATCGGTAACAATATTCTGGATATTACCGCCAAGAGCAGTCTCAATAGCAGTTTCATACTTCTGTTCAACCTTAATAATATCTGCAACAACACCGATGATTCCCTTTACGGAATCCTTCTGTTCCATTACCTTCTTAACACTGCCGCCGTATCCGTCATAGCGTTCCGCAATATTGGCAAGAGCTTCTAATTTGGACTTTTCCTGATGATATGAGGTCTGATTTTCACGAAGAAGAGTATCCTTTTTCGTAAGATTCTCTCTAAGAGATACCAATTCCTGCTCCATCTTCTTTTGGTTGGTACTCATCTCTTGGATTTCATCAGAAACGCTCTGGAACTGTTCTTCTAACTTACGGATTCCTTCCGCTCGCTCTGCTTCGTCGGATTTAGCACGCAAAATACGGGAATTCAGCTCTGCCTTGCGAATATTAATCTGCTCCATCATCGTATCATAACGACCCATCTTGGACTTGATGGTAGCACGCTGATTCAGTTCCCCAATGATGGTGTTCTTACCCGCTTCAATCTTATTGTTTAACTCAGTAATCTTATCCTGAATTGCCTCTAAGGATGCACGCACCTGATCTCTTGTTGCACTGATTTCCGCAACCTGTTTATCAATGTCTTCCTTCTCAGACAGAATTCCCTCTTTATCCTTATTCTTTCCGGAAATCTCAGCCTCTACCGCCGTCTTACGATTAAGAAGGTGTGCCTCATTGGAGCCTGCAGAATTAATCTGCTCCTTCAAGACATTAATCTCGCCTTCCAGTCTTCCCCGCATAAGCCCGGTATCCGTCACAGTGCTTCTTGCATTCTCAATCGCCTCATCCAGAGCTTCGATCTCATTCTGAATGCGGTCATATTCTTCCTTAATGCCTTCATACTTCTCTGTTGTTTCCGAAAGGTCATGTCCAGCAATTTTCAGTTTCTCATCCACGGTTTCCAGCTGTTCTCTGATACGATTATTCTCTAGAAGGAATACATTAACATCTAAGGTCTTTAACTCTTCTTTTTTCTTTAAATAGATTTTTGCAACCTCAGACTGTCTCTCCAAAGGTCCAACCTGCTTTTCCAGCTCAGAAAGTATATCCGTAACACGCACAAGATTCTGCTTTTCATTCTCCAGCTTGGTCTGTGCGGAGGCTTTTCTGCGTTTAAACTTTACAATACCGGCAGCCTCGTCAAAAAGCTCTCTACGCTCTTCCGGCTTACCACTCAAAATCTTATCAATCTGCCCCTGTCCGATAATGGAGTAACCCTCTTTACCGATACCGGTATCATAAAAGAGCTCGTTTACATCTCGAAGTCTACATACACTTCCGTTAATCAAATACTCACTCTCACCGGAACGATAAATTCTACGGGCTACTGTTACTTCATCGTAATCAATTGCCAGCTGATGGTCAGAATTATCCAGTGTAATGGCTACATAGGCATAGGACAATGGCTTACGTGTCTCTGTACCGGAGAAAATAACATCCTGCATACTAGAGCCTCGAAGCTGCTTGATTCGCTGCTCACCAAGTACCCAACGCACCGCATCCGCTACGTTACTTTTTCCACTACCATTAGGTCCTACGATACCGGTAATACCATTGTGGAACTGGAAATTAATCTTATTTGCAAAGGATTTAAATCCATGTATCTCAATACTTTTTAAGTACATCTTTTACCTCTAACTTCTAGGATTTTTTCTTGTTACGAAGCTTTAAAAGAGCCTCGTAAGCAGCCTGCTGTTCTGCGGCCTTCTTCGTTCTTCCACTTCCGGCTCCCACAATCTCCCCATCAATGATTACTTCTACACAGAAGGTCTTATTGTGCTCCGGACCATATTCATCCGTCAAATTGTACTGAAAATCCTTCTTCAGCTTACCCTGAATATACTCCTGTAAATTTGTCTTACTATCATAGAACAATTGCTTATCTTCCAAATCCGAAAGAATAAAGCGATAGATGAATTCCTTGGCATACTCCATTCCTCCATCTAAAAAGATTGCTCCGATAACAGCTTCCATCGCATCTGACGTAATGGAATCCCTATTTCGTCCTCCAGTGCTCTCCTCACCCTTTCCAAGGAGTAAAAATTCACCAAGTTCCAAATCTTTCGCACAAAAAGCCAAAGAGGGTTCACATACCATGGAAGCTCTCATCTTTGTTAACTGTCCTTCCGGAACCGACGGATATTCATTAAATAAAAATTCGCTGGAAATCAGCTCAAGTACTGCGTCGCCTAAAAATTCCAAGCGCTCATAATTCTGAAATTTATTAATCTTCTGCTCATTAGCATAAGAGCTATGGGTCATGGCCTGCTTTAGCAGTGCAATATCTTTAAAGGTATAGCCTATCCGGCTTTCCAGCTCCTGCAGTGTATAACCGTTCCTCATCCTGCATTTCCTTTCTAAAATAAGTAAAATATCCCCACTGTATCTATAGAACATATCGCTCAAATGTAGATACAGTCGGGATACTCTTTAAGTACTAATTGGTTGCGCTCTTAATTAATTCAACTGCTTCTTCTACAGTGGTAATCTTCTCAGCCTTTTCAGCAGGGATTTCGATATCAAATTCCTCTTCGATACCCATAACAATCTGGAATACATCGAGAGAGTCTGCTCCTAAATCATCCATAAAAGTGGTCTCCATGGTGATTTCTTCCGGATCAACATTTAATACTTCTGCGATTACTTTTTTTAACTTTTCAAATTCCATACTTATCATATTCCCTTCTTTAATCTTCTAAAGTGATTTTTTCTTTAATTTTTTCATTTATATTCTGTTCCTTGAATGTCAAGCATTGCAGAACAGAATTCTTAATTTCAATTGCTTTGCTGTTACCATGAGTTTTCACCACAAGGCCGTTCAAACCAAGCATAGGTGCTCCACCGTACTGCTCAGTATCAAAGCTCTTTAAGGTCTGCTTAAGTGCAGGCTTCACAAGGAGCGCACCGATTTTGCTGCGAAGAGAAGACATCATACCTTCCTTAATCTTCTTCATGAATGCACCGCCTACGCCTTCATACATTTTCAGAATCACATTACCGGTAAAGGCCTCGCACACAATAACATCTGCCACACCGCTGGGGATATCCCTTGCCTCCACACTACCGATAAAATTAATCTCAGGACAGTTCTTTAAAAGTGGGAAGGTCTCTTTTACAAGAGCATTTCCCTTTTCCTCTTCTGCACCGATATTAACGATACCAACCTTGGGATTCTTAATACCCATTACATTCTCCATGTAAATAGAACCCATCTTGGCAAACTGAACCAAATGAGATGCCCTGGCGTCTACATTGGCACCACAGTCAACAAGCAGGCTGACCCCATTTAAGGTAGGAATCAAAGGTGCAAACGGTGGTCTCTCCACGCCCTTGATTCGTCCTACAATTAACTGTCCGCCTACCAGAATAGCACCGGAACTTCCTGCAGATACAATCGCATCACAGGTTCCATCCTTAACCATATTCATTCCCTTTACAATGGAAGAATCCTTCTTCTTACGAATCGCCATAACCGGTGGCTCAGCCATCTCGATAACTTCTTCTGCATGAACTACTTCCAGCTGACTTCTATCATACGTATACTTCTTCAGTTCTTCTAAAATAAGTGGTTCTTTGCCGACTAAGAACACCTTAACATTCTTGTTCTCATTAATAGCTTCGATAGCACCTTTCACTATCTCCTTGGGTGCATTATCGCCACCCATAGCATCTACTGCAACATTAACCATTATTGTCCTCCTTATGCCCCACTTAGGCACCTTATTTAACTATACTAGACACATACTCAAAAATCAAGATAATATTTGGCTGTTTTTCGCACGAAAAAAGGCTTTTTCCCGATTTGGGAAAAAGCCCATTTGTTTGCAAAATCTCACAAATTAATCAACAGCTACAACCTGCTTCTTGTTGTAAGAACCACAAGCCTTACAAACTCTGTGAGGCATCATAAGCTTGCCACACTTGCTGCACTTTACTAAAGTAGGAGCGCTCATTTTCCAGTTTGCTCTTCTCTTATCTCTTCTACTCTTTGAAGATTTATTCTTAGGACAAATAGACATCGTTACACCTCCTTATTCGCATTAAAGATATCTTTTATTGCTGCCATACGAGGGTCTGGAACGAATCTATCGCATCCACAATCTCCTTCGTTAAGATTCTTACCACATACTTTACATATGCCTTCACAAGTTTCCTTGCAAAGAATCTTCATTGGCCAATTCAACAAGATTTCGTTGTACACAAAAGTCTCTACATTAATCTGATAACCTTCCATAAAGTCAAGGTCCTCTTCACCGTCGTCCCCATCTTCGGAACTATCTGGTGTGGTATCCGGCGAAGCAACCTCTCTGTCAAACTCCAAGGCTAACGTTGTAGGTACTTCCTCCAAGCACCTGTCACACACCGTATCAAAGACTAATTCCACATTCCCTTCTATCTTCGCTTTACCCACACCGTTATTGGTAAAAATGAGATGTACGGGAGTCTTGGAAGTGATTTTAAAATCACCCAGCTTACTTTTAAAGCTGTCCATCTCTAATGTAGCGTCTACATGTACTTGTTTTCCTTCAGATGCAAAAACATCAGATAAATTCACTAACATAGTTGACTCCTATGCGAAGCAGATACATTTTATCCACTTTCGTTTCACACATTGACTAATTATACATATGTAAATGTGGTTTGTCAACAAAAAAATTATACAAAATCTAGTATTATTTAACAAGCGCTGCAGTTTCTCTTGCAATTGCTAATTCCTCGTTGGTAGGAATCACTAAAACTCTGGTCTTAGACTCAGGAGTGGTAATATCTAAATCCATTCCACGCTTATTATTTAATTCCTGATCCAGCTCGATTCCAAGGAAACCAAGGCGGTCACATACAAAGTTACGAACGATAGGTCCATTCTCGCCAACACCTGCGGTAAAACAGATTGCATCTACACCGTTCATAGCAGCAACATAAGAACCGATGTATTTTGCTACACGATAGCAGAAGCCCTTCATTGCTCTGATTGCATTCTCATCATTATTCTCAAGACCAGCCTCTAAATCTCTGAAGTCTGAAGAAAGTCCGTTGGATAAGCCAAGAACACCTGACTTCTTATTTAACACGCTTACTACTTCCTGAGCAGTCATGCTTTCTTTATTTGCTAAGAACTCGATAATGGCAGGATCAATATCACCAGACCGGGTTCCCATGATAAGTCCCTCAAGCGGTGTAAGACCCATGGAAGTATCTACACACTTACCATTCTTAACTGCAGAAATAGATGCACCATTTCCTAAATGACATACGATAATCTTAAGGTCTTCATAATTCTTGCCGAGAACCTCTGCTACTTTCTTTGATACATAAGAATGGCTGGTTCCGTGGAAACCATATCTTCTTACCTTATACTTCTCATAATACTCATAAGGAATACCGTAAAGGTAAGCTTCCTCAGGCATAGTCTGATGGAACGCAGTATCAAATACAGCTACCATGGGGGTGGTAGGCATTAAAGTCTTACAAGCATCAATACCGATTAAGTTAGCAGGATTATGAAGAGGTGCTAAATCATTGCACTCCTTGATTGCTTCAATAACCTCATCCGTAATAATTGCAGAGGAAGTGAACTTCTCGCCACCATGAACGATACGATGTCCTACAGCGCCAATTTCATCAAGACTCTTTACAACACCGGTCTTGTCATTGGTAAGTGCCGCAAGAACAAGACGAATTGCCTCGGTATGATCCGGCATAGGTGTAGTTGTCTTCTCTTTCTCTCCACCTTCCGGAGCATAAGTAATCATACTTCCTTCGATACCGATACGCTCGCAAAGACCCTTTGCGATACATTTTTCTGATTCTGAATCAATTAACTGGAACTTTAATGAAGAACTTCCGCAATTAATAACTAAAATATTCATTTATTTTCTCCTTTTCACCCTACGGCACACAAGAGTATCTTTTATTTCCCGGCACGCTCTCGCTACGTGAAAACAAAAAATACTCTCTTAGTGCCTCACATAACCTCAAAATCAAATAATAAAAATATATATTATACTAACTGTGCCTGTACTGCGGTAAGTGCAACTACACCGACGATATCTTCCCAAGAGCATCCACGGGATAAATCGTTAACCGGCTTTGCAATACCCTGAAGCATAGGACCGTAAGCTTCTGCACCACCGAGACGCTGAACTAATTTGTAACCGATGTTACCGGCATCAAGGTTAGGGAAAATCAGTACATTTGCTTTTCCGCCAACCGCACTGCCCGGAGCCTTAGACTTAGCAACACTTGGAACAAGTGCAGCATCAAGCTGTAACTCACCGTCTAAGGTAAGATGAGGATACTCTTCCTTAGCAATTCTGGTAGCTTCCACAACCTTATCTACAAGAGCATGCTTTGCACTTCCCTTGGTAGAGTGGCTGAGCATTGCAATACATGGCTTAGGACCAACCAATGATTTAAAGCTTCTTGCAGAAGAATCAGCGATTGCTGCAAGCTCCTCTGCTGTAGGATCCTGATTCAGACCACAGTCTGCAAAAATAAAGGTTCCATTCTCACCCTGATCCTTAAATACAGTATCCATAACAAAGAATGCAGATACCAGCTTCACACCCGGTGCAGTCTTTAAAATCTGAAGTGCAGGTCTTAAAGTATCTGCGGTAGAGTGGCATGCACCGGCAACCATACCATCTGCTTCATTGGCCTTAACCATGACAATACCGAAGGTAAGAGGATCCTTTAACAAAATCTCTCTTGCCTGCTCAAGGGTCATACCCTTTGCTTTTCTGGTTTCATATAATATGTTAGCATACTCCTCCAGCTTGTCTGTTGTCTTAGGATTAATTACTGTAACTCCTGAAAGGTCAACTTCCAACCATCCGGCACCATCCATAATCTTCTCTTCATCACCAATCATAATAATGTCAGCGATTCCCTCTTCCACAATCTTTGCTGCTGCGATCAGAGTTCTCTTATCGTTGGACTCCGGTAACACAATAGTCTTCTTGTCTAATCTGGCTCTGTCTTTAATTAAATCAATATACGACATCGCAATTCTCCTTTCAGTTTTTCACTAATGTATAGTTATTTTTTGCTTAACAAATTAAGATGATTATATTATACTAAATGTAGACAGTGGAAACAAGGGTGAAATATTCGTTAAATTGTACATTTTCAAATACAAAATTTATTTTTTAACTTTCAGAAAACGTTAATTTTATCACAATGTAAACGCTTTCAATGCGTGTTATTTTTTTCACATTGTCTTTTGATACTTTTTAACGAAATTTCGTTAATATCATTTCTACTAATTCCAGAAAGGAACGAGAAAATCATGAAAATATGCGGAATCATTGCAGAATACAACCCTTTTCACAATGGTCATAATTATCATATTGAGGAGGCTAAGCGTCTGACCGGTGCAGATTATTGCGTTATCGTTATGAGCGGCAATTTTGTACAGAGAGGTTCACCAGCCATTCTGGACAAGTATGCTCGTGCGGAAATGGTCTTAAACTGCGGTGCTGATTTAGTTCTGGAGCTTCCCTCCTTCTACTCCACAGGTAGTGCCGAATACTTTGCAAAGGGTGCTGTTAACCTGCTCCATAAGCTGGGCTGTGTCACACACCTATGCTTTGGAAGCGAATGTGGTGACATTGAAATCCTGACGAAGATTGCTGACATATTGGCCAATGAACCACCGGAGTTCCAGGCAATGCTGCGTCATAATTTAAAGTTGGGCAAATCCTACCCCATTGCAAGAAGTCAGGCGCTGCTCCACTTGTATCCGGAACTTACCCAGTCCTTGGATGTATTATCTTCACCCAACAATATCTTAGGGATTGAATATATTAAATCCCTGCTCCAGATTGGCAGCGATATCGTTCCTGTGACTACTGCCCGAAAAGGAAGCGGTTACCACGAGCATCGTTTCACCACCAGTACCGTCCACGCATCTGCAACGGCAATTCGTGTGGCACTCGGTGAAGGTCGCCCTATCTCTGCCATGGAAGAACAGATTCCGCCGGTAGCGTTTGAAATATTCAGGGACAAGCTTTCTCAGATTCCGCCTATGTGGAAGGATGATTTATCCTCACAACTCCGTTACAAACTTCTCTCAGAACGTAATAAAGGCTATGAGGAATATATGGATGTTTCTCCGGATTTATCCGATCGCATCAAGAAAAAGCTTCCTGAATTTACTACCTTCACAAAATTCAGTGACCTGCTTAAGACAAAGGAAATCACCTATACAAGAGTGTGTCGTTCTCTTCTCCATATTCTATTAAATATGAAGAAGCAGGATATGTCCTTCTATAAGGATGCCCTGGATTTAGTTCCCTATGCACGTATTCTGGGCTTTAGAAAGGATTCCAAAGAATTACTTACCCAGATGAACAAGACCACATCCATCCCGATGATAACCAAGCTGGCAGACGCCTCTTCTATCCTTTCGGAAGATGCTTACAACATGCTGATTCGTGATATCGAAATCAATAGTATCTACTACGGCGTTATTGCAGATAAGATTGGCCAGCCTATCAAAAACGAATATACTACACAGATTGTGATTGTGTAAGATACAAAATCCCCTATACCGCTTTGAAGTTACTCCTTCATCAGTTATATAGGGGATTTATTGTCTTCTAAATGGACATAAAGTACCTTATTCACATAAATCACTCAATAGATACCTAAATCGCTTCTCCATCTAACATTTTGCACCATATTTTTCTCTGAAAGAATACTTTTTTCTTCTAGGTACCATATTTTCTCAAAACAGGTATCTTATCTAAGATATAGTAAACCCAGATACTATTTCAGCATTTTCCCCCAAAAATATTCCCTCATTCGTATCTATGGATATCTTTTTCTTTCTCAGATACTTTCTGTCAAAAAAACACTCCGCATATCAAAGTACTAACCTGAAAATATGATTATTTTTCAAATTGCCAATATATTTCAGAGTTACTTATAATAATTACAAAACATATATACACTAAATGTAGAAAGGAACTAAAGCAATGAAGGATAATCAAGTTACCGGAAATTACTACACACTGGGGCACATGGTCCAATTTACCGGTCTTACCGACCGTACCCTACGCAATTACATTTCTATGGGACTCTTAATTGGCGAGAAAATAAATAATATATGGCATTTCACACCGGAGCAGGTGGAGGCCTTTGTAAAGTCCCCTTCTGTTCGTCCCAGTATCCTTGCTAAAAAGAACGCTCTGGTATATGACTTTCTCTTAGATGACAAGAAGAAATCAGAACAATGTTGCATCATACTGGATATACCCGGAGTTAATGAAAAAGAAGCATCTGAATTTTTCTGCTATTCAATAAATGATGGAACATACCAGAATATACACTTCTCCTTTGACAGTGCCGGTTATACTCCACGAGTTATATTGAAAGGTGATGCTTCTGAAGTACTTAAACTTGTAAATAACTTCTATCATTTAAACTCTTAATCTATACAAAATAAGAGTCCCACTTCTCTCTGGTCGTGGGACTCTCATAAACTCTTCATTATTCATCTGGTTATACAGAAAATCATAATCGCCTGCTGTACCTCCAGCAGACATTTCTTAAACTCATAGCCCACAAAAAAATCAGAATTGATTACCTCAGCAGAAACTTCCTCCCCTCGATAAAATGGCGGGCAGGGATTCAAGATTGCTCCGGTATTAGCCAATTTCATAGCTTCCAGTGTCACCTGACAATCCTTAAAATCAGGTAAGACACTTGCCGGAAGCGAATCGGTACAAACAATATCCTTCCCCTTCACAGCGTCATAAATATTATGGTGTACCTTCAATCCTTCTATCTCATAGCCCTCTCCGCAACACTGCTCTAATTCAAATCCGCAGAGCTGAGCTGCTTCCTTCCATGCCAGCCCAATATTTCCCCTCTTACCACAGAACAAGAACTTATCCTTGATAAAGTCCTCTCTTATTTTAGAAAGAGCATACATATCGGACATAAGCTCACAAGGATGATTCACATCCGTCATAGCATTAATCACCGGTACTGCAGAATACTTCGCCATTTCTTCCAAAACTCGAATATCCTTATGTCTGACAATAATCAGATCTGCCCAATTATTCAAATATCCACAGACATCCTGCAAGGCCTCCTTCTTATCGAGGGTCTCCGTAGGAAATAATATAGATTGCCCTCCCAGAAGATAGATGCCTTTCTCAAAGGTTACTCTGGTCCGAATACTTGAGTTTGTGAAAAACAATACCACAGTTTTTCCTTTCAAGCAGTCTCTATATTCTCCTTGCAAAAGCTCGTCAGCTAAGTAAAAGATATCATATATATCACTTTTCTTAAAATCTGTCAAGTGAATCAAATGTTTCATCGTTAAAACTCCACCACTTCCGTAAACACAACCTTCTCGCCATCGGCAATCCCCGCATAGACCTTATCATCATAGCGTCCCACCCGCAAATAATGCTCTAAAGCACACTGGGTGGAAAGTGGCATTTTTAGCTCCGGTATCTCCTCAAAGCAAAACCATTTAAGCTCTCCCTCGTTAGAGGAAAGCTCCCCTTCATACTCCTTGGATAGCTCTGCGAAAAAATAGTAATTCTGACGAATCTCATCCTTTGCACCACGCAGTACAATATATCTGAGTTTCAAATCACGCAGCATGTCCTCTGTAATCCCCAGTTCCTCCTTAAGTTCTCTTAAGACGCAAGCCTTGGGATTATTCAGTTCATTTTCTTCAAAATGCCCGCCTGCCGCTCCAATCCACATATTCGAAACCACCTTGGACCCCTGGCGATACAATAAGAGCATCTTGTCACCCTGCATCAAATAGATGGCAGTCATATTTCTTAGTTTTCCGTCATATAACATAGATTTCACCCTTACTTCACCCATAATTTAAAATCACAACAATCTCCACCCATCCCCAGGGTTTTACTTCTCCCCCAGACAAGCCGTGGATGCATATTTCCATAGCAGATATCATCGGACTTACAGAAAAACTGTGTCAGCTCCGGACAACCATGCTTTTTACAGGTTTCTACATAAGGGCAAACTACCATATTTACCGCAAAGCCATTTTCC
Source organism: Lachnospiraceae bacterium (assembly GCA_017467845.1). Lineage (GTDB taxonomy): Bacteria > Bacillota > Clostridia > Lachnospirales > Lachnospiraceae > Acetatifactor. The sequence continues at coordinate 109,301 of JAFUKH010000061.1, forward strand.
TGCTCTACCTCTACAAACTCAAATCCGGCCGCATGTCCGAATACTTTGTCCAGCATCACCCTCATAATTCCCGGAACCTTTTTGTGCATTCCGGGGATTTTCATTAAGATCGGAATCATTTTGGCCATCTTCTCAATCTTCAAAAAACACCACTTCTCAAAAACTGCCAGAGCCTTGTCCTTGCTTCCTTCCTTTTTCAGAAGAACTTCATAAAAAGCAATACATGGCAGAATCTGCTCCAAATGAGCCATCTGTGCTTTGCTGACATTCTCATGCTCCATCACCAACTCTGCTGTACGACGATAGACATTCTCCAGAAGCTCCCCCAACCATTTCGTACAAATTCCTTCTTCAAACTGCTTGGCATAGGTTCTTTATTAATGCATTTTTTTGCATATGCTAAAGCTTTATCTTTCTCCATGGACTTTACCAACCTTTCAAACTACACATTAGCATTTATCTCTTTCACAATCTCCACTACAGTAATGCATCCATCTACTAACATTTCGCATATTGGTGGTTGCTCTGAATCATCATCCGCATTTCCCAATATCGCTTAGCAAGTCGCAAATTCTCCTGCTTATCCGACGTTCCTTTAAAACATTTCGTTGCATCGCCTTCAAAAACATTTCCCTGCACATCCAGTTTTACAATGTGGTAGGTAGGGCGCCCTATCTCAGCAAAGAACTTTCCCCAATTATCCGCTTCCTCAAATGTTTTCGATACATACAAGCAACTCATTCTGGATGGATACTGAGGATATTTTTCCTTCCTTATCTCTTCCAGTGCCAATTCACGCAAAGCCACGGCAGTATGATGTTCCAGTTCCTTTCCCTCATACTTTGCCGAATTTGCATAGATTTCTTCTACAATAACCATTTTCTCATAAACCCTACGATACACACCACTATGATGTTCCTCATCAAATATAATCTGTTGTCCTACCTGCATTGGACATTCTGTTACAACATGATAGACGTACATCTCATTTCTCCTCTCATCCTCTGTAAAGATTTATTCCTCACAAATATCTGCCGTCTTCACCGGTATCACTTTCTGCAAATCCGGCAGTGCCACTTCCACCTGATAACCAATCTTTCCTGCCGAAAAGATAATGGTCTCAAAATTTACCGCACTTTCATCCACGGTAGTAGTGAACAATTTCTTCATCCCGATTGGAGAACAGCCACCATGCACATATCCGGTAAGTGGTAACAGCTCCTTTGCTTTAATCATCTGGATGCTCTTTTCTCCTACAGCTTTAGCCGCTTTTTTAAGGTCCAGTTCCTTACAGACAGGAACCATAAATACATAATTTTTCTTGCTGGCACCGATGGTTACCAATGTCTTAAATACCTGCTCCGGGTTCTCTCCAAGCACCTCTGCAACCTCGATTCCGCTGATTACATCACTATATGTATAACTTTTATACGCTACCTTCTTCTGGTCTAATACGCGCATTACATTTGTTTTTTCCATTATTATCACTCCCTATTACTATTGACTCGCAAACTCGCGCTCCGCTCCACTTGTTTTTCTTATGCGCTAAGTATATCACAAAAAGAAAAGCTCTCATAGAGAGCCTTTCTTCAATCTCTTTATTCTCTTAATTTAAACTGACCAACCAAATCGTCCATAGTACTTGCCTGTGCTGACAACTCTTCGCTGGTAGCAGAGGTTTCTTCCGCTGTTGCGGAGTTTGCCTCCACGATTTCTGAGATTCTGGTAACACCGGCTTCTGCCTGTTCCATAGATTCTGCCTGCTGCTCTATTGTCATACTTAAATCCTTTGCACGTTGTGCAATCGTATGAATATCCACAACGACTTTGCCCAGTACATCTGCAGTTCTGGTAGCAGCCTCAGAGCCAATCTCAACCTCTCTCATAGAACCTTCAATTAATTCACGTGTATTAACCGCTGATTTTGCACTCTGCTCTGCCAGATTACGAATCTGATCTGCAACAACCGCAAATCCTCTTCCTGCTTCTCCTGCTCTGGCTGCCTCAATGGATGCATTTAGTGAAAGCAGATTAGTCTGACTCGCAATATCTTCAATTTCAGATATTACATTACCTATTCGAAGTGAAGTTTCGCTGATTCTTCCCATTGCCTCAGTCATAACAGCCATTTCATTTCTGCTCTTCTCTGCTTCCCCTGCAACACGCTCGGATTCTTCGTAAGATGTATTTACTTCCTTTACGGTATGCTCAAGAGAATATGTAATTTCACTAATCGTTGCCTGCATTTCTTCTACCGATGCCGCCTGATCCGTAGCACCTTCTGCAAGTGCCTGAGCTGCTTCCGCAAGATTGGTTGCACCGGAGGATACCATCTGAGAAGCTTCCCTTACATCCTTCAAGGTGCTATCCATCTGACGATTCATTCGTCTGATAGCATCTAATAATCCGTGATAATCTCCCACATACTCTTCTTCGCAGGATGTGGTAATATTAAAATCTCCATTTGCCATATCGCCAAGAAGCTGCTCTAAATCACCAAAGATTAAAGAAAGCTTTGCAGTAGTCGCCGTTACAGCCTTTAACATATCACCCACTTCATCATCATAGGTATAATCCGGGAATGGTGAAAGAATATCCCCTTTGGCAAAGGAATCCATACGAACACCTAATTCATGCAACGGATTGGCAATATCATTAGCCACTGCTGTTCCGATTTTAATTGCCACGATACAAGCAGCTGCAATAATAATGAGAATCAAAACAATCAAAACAGCTTGCATAATATTTAAGGTCTTCTGGGTTTCGTCACCTAACGAAATATTTGCATTCATGAAGGATTGGAATGCATCATATACTGCTTCATATGCAGTTGCTAATTCTGAAAATGCGAGCGCCTGTGCCTGCTTAGACATATCCGCATCCGTCGTCGCTCCAAGACTTAAAACCTTGGCATCTACTTCCAAATAGACTTCCAACGCCGCTTCGATGGCATCATAAGATTGCCTTCCTATATCCGTAACTACAGAAGCTTCAATGGGAACCATATATTCTTTCAATAATGCTACAGACTCATCGTGCTGTGCAATCATCTTATCAATATAAGCCTGTTCGTCATAACCAATTGCACCACGGGTAGCACTTCTAACATCCGCAAGCTCTGCCATCGCCAGACCTAATTCACCCTGTGGAAACGCATAGTAAGTCAGCACATGATTATACTGTCCTGACATGTAAATCAGTACAATCGTTGCCAATACTGCCGCCAAAGCTGCCATTCCCACTGTGATTATGGAACTTCGTGTCAATCTCTTCTTAATCCTCATAAGTCGCAATTTTTTTAACATACCGTCCCCGCCTCCTTAATATTTTGAAAATTTCATTTTTCAGAACACGCTTTTATACAATTTTACTATGTATGCCTTGAATTGTCAAACTAAAGTACCATATAATTCAAGGAGCTGCAGTACTATTTCCCAACGAAAAACTCCCTTAGCTCTGATATGTACCCTCTTTACTGGACACCCAGTAAGGAGGGTATTTTTATGCGCTACTCTTATGAGTACAAAAGAAAATGTGTAGAGATGTATAGGAGAGGTGTTTATCCAAAAACTCTAGAAGGTGTTTCTGAAGAAACCTTTAAGGGAACTGTCCGAAAATGGTTTCGAATCGAGAATTCTCAAGGGCCTGATGCATTAAGACATAAAGGGCAAAATAGGATATGGACCCCCGAAGCCAAACTTGAACTTATTTCACAAGTGCTCTCGGGTAAATCGTATAAGTCAGTTGCATTTGAAGCCGGTATTAGTGATGGAATGTTATATCAATGGGTTCGCAAATATAAAATATATGGTTATAATGGACTTATAGACAAGAAGAAAGGTCGTAAGTCTAAGAATCCAGATATGAAAAAGATAAATATAAACAACCCACGAAAACTTGAAGAATCAGAATACGAAGAACTCATACGCTTGAGAGCAGAAAATGAATATATTAAGGCAGAAAATGAAGTAATAAAAAAAGAGATCGCCTTGAGAGAAGAAAAACAGGCTGCGCTACTCAAGGCGAAAAAGCAGCAATCATCAAAGAACTTCGTGAAAAAGGATACCAATTAAAATATCTTTTGAAGGCAATGGGAATGGCAAAATCTACTTACTATTTTGAACTTAGTAAGACGAATGTTGTAGCAGAACGAAATGAAGAGTTGATGGTAACAGTAAAAGAAATCTTTGAACAAAACAAAGGCAGATATGGTGTTCGTAGAGTTCATAGAGAACTTCTTAACCGTGGTTGCCGAGTAAATCATAAACGTGTTCAACGTCTTATGCATGTCATGGGCTTATTAGGAAAACGTCCAAAGGAAAAATATCATTCTTATAAAGGAGAAATTGGAAAGATTGCAGATAACGTCATAGATAGAGACTTCAGCACAACTGCACCATTTCAAAAATGGACTACTGATGTATCGCAGTTTAGTTTTTCGTGGGGAAAATGCTATATCTCACCAATTTTAGATATGAATACAAATGAGATTATTTCCTACGATTTATCCCAAAGTCCCAACATGGAGCAGATTCATCGTATGGTTAATAGAGCATTTGAAAAATTCCCATCTGTCAATGGTTTGATATTTCACTCTGACCAAGGATGGCAATATCAACATGCCTATTTTAGAAACGTTCTAAAGGAGCATGGGATTATTCAATCTATGTCACGAAAAGGGAATTGCTATGATAACTGCATCATGGAAACATTCTTTGGAAGACTCAAAAACGAAATGTATTATGGATACGAAAAAGAATATGAAACATTTGATGACTTTGCTGAAGCTGTTAAAGAATATATAGACTATTACAACAACGAAAGAATTCAGGCAAAAACAAAATGGATGTCCCCCCGTAAAATACAGGGAAGCATCCATGTGCTGTGCCTAATTCATAAATCAATGTGTCCAGGATTCTGGGTACATATCACTCCAGCTAAGAGAGTTTTTGAATTATTTATTCCGTCGGTACAATCCAAACATTCGCACCATCTTCTAAATTCACGGTTACATGCCAGTTTCCTTCAATACTTCCATCTGTTTCATGCAATATTGCAAATAACTGTAAATCCTCCAGTTCCGCCTCAGATACTAAAAACCACTGTTCATCAAAACATATTTTCTCACCACCAAGTTCCTCCTGCCAGCTTACAGAAGCATCACGAATTCCATAATTTCCATCTTCATCCACAATAAATATTTCTGCATGTCTGTCTGCATCTGTAAGAGTTCCCCGACATATCTGCACTCGCAAAATACCATCAGCATAGCCGATTCCTGTTACTTGAATAGTATCTTTCATGCTTTCATCCAATTCCACTACATCCATAATCTTGGAAGCAAAGAGCGGAAAGCTTTCTTCTGTCTTATAGAAATGCTCTGCCAACAACTCACGTATCTGTTCTGCTCCTCCCCTTCCATTGATGGACACTTCCTTCAATGGCGGATTCATCACAAGCATATCGGTATCCAACCACATCTCTTGCTCTGTGCTCTCTACCAGAAGCTGTCTTACAGTAAATTTCAGTTTTGTCTTGTCAAATACATCCTCTGAGGAAACGCTGATTTTAAAATATGCCTTCCCCGTCTCTTCATCATACTCCATGAAGCTACAGCCGCCCACATTGCTATCTGCACCATAACTCCTTAAATTGTAGCTGTCATATAAATCCACCTTTCCGGATATCAGATTCTCTTCACTGCTCTCTTCATCCGCAAAAGATACCACCAATTCTCCGGTATTTCCATCTACTTGCATGGCCTCTACCTGCATGGTAATCCCCATCCTTGTATCCGCCAGCTTCACCGGGAGAATATAATCCGCCAACCCTGGGGCTATTTCTACGATTTTCTCATATGCATTTCCCACTCCTGCCCAGACAGGCGTAGATAGTATGATTACCATAGCACAAACACTTATGATTCCAACAGCCGGCTTAACAACATCCCATAGCTTAAAATGTTCCTGTTCCATGCTTTGTTCCTTAATCTCTGTTATCCTATCCTGATTGACAGAAATTTTATCATAAGCCGTCTTATATTCGTCTTGAAATTTCTTCTCATCAAACATCTTATTCCTCCTCCAATAATTCCTTCAATTTGCTTCGAGCTCTGGTAAGCTGTGTCCGCACAGTAGAAGGCTTCTCTCCAAGAACTTTCCCGATTTCTTCCACCGACATTTCTTCGTAGTAGAATAGATGAATCACCGCCCGATATCTCTTTGGAAGTTTTTTTACTGTATCCAGCAATTCATCGTGCAAATCCTCTTGTGCCCCTGCCATTGTCTCCTCCGTCAAACCAATGACTCTCTGCATCCACGCTGAGCTCCAGAAGTTTTTACATAAATTGATTGTCACCCGCAAAAACCATGCCTTTTCATGTTCTGTATTCTCAAAGACAGGTCTCTTTTTCAAATATCTTATATAGACTTCCTGATGAATATCCTCTGCGTCCTCCCTGCATTTCACCATGGAATACGCCATGCGGTACACCATATTCGAATACTTTTCAATTATTTCTAAATCATCTGCGCACAATGATTTTTTCATCTGTATCACCACCCTTCACTTAGAATACAATTCAGTGCTCAAAAAAGCTACAAAAAAAGACATGCAAATCTGCATGCCTTTCAAAACTATTTTTTCTTTTTCTGAACTATGTAATAAATCAGCCAGCCGATAGCACTGCTTATCGCAAGGCATACAGCCATAATCAACATAATAAGTGCAACAAAGCCTCCGATTAAAAAGCTTAAGAATTTAAAGCCGGAAATCACATTCAGCAGCACCAGCAAGGCCATGATACCTGCCAGAATCAACATACTGAATCTGACCCACTTCTTTGGATTCTTACAAAGCTTATACTGCATAAGCACAAGAAGCAGGCACGGAATTAAAAGTATCCAAAAACTGCCAAAGCTTCCTGCCACAAAAACAGCTGTAGGGCCATCAGCCCCACCGATTACTGACATTCCCATCATCCCTTAAACCTCATAATCCAGGCAGGCTCTTGTCTTGGTATATGGTCTTACCTTGCCATCTGCCACTGCCACATGAGCAGGATGTACTGCGTAAGCCTTCAATGCTGCCTCATCCACAAAGGTTGAATCCAACATAACATCTGCATTAGAGCTTGCAAGTCCGTTCGTATTTACCTGAATCTCCACAAGACCTTCAATCTGGCCTTTCAGACCTTCTAAGCCTTCTTTAATACCTGCTTTTACACTCTGCTTTTCTGCAGCGGATAATTCATCCTTAAGCTGCCATAAAATGATGTGTTTTACCATATGTATTCCTTTCTATGTTAGTGCAACGCCGGGCTTGGAAATGCTGCGCATTCCCAAGCTATTTGGCACGCCCTGTTAATTGCATTTAACTTCACGAATCGCCGGGCTCAAAAATGCTATGCATTTTTGAGCTATTTGGCACGCCAAATAAATCCACGAAAGCACATGGCCGCCTGTGCAAGCACAGCGTCCCTGTCCTTTCATGTCTTTGCCCGACTTTGCTTTGTTCCTTAGTTTTTGAAACTATGAATCGGTGCGGGGATTCTTCCGCCACGGTTTACAAATGCATCACAGGAGAACTGGTTTACAGGCATAATCGGTGCATATCCAAGGAGTCCGCCGAATTCTACGGTTTCGCCTACCCCCTTACCGATTACCGGAATAATACGAACCGCAGTGGTCTTCTGGTTAATCATACCGATAGCCATTTCGTCAGCGATAATACCGGAGATGGTGGTTGCCTTAGTATCTCCCGGAATCGCAATCATATCAAGACCTACAGAACATACGCAGGTCATCGCCTCCAGCTTCTCTAAAGTGAGTGCGCCTGCCACAACAGCATCAATCATACCCTGGTCCTCGCTGACAGGGATAAATGCACCACTAAGTCCGCCCACGTAAGAAGACGCCATTACACCGCCCTTCTTCACCTGGTCATTTAAAAGTGCAAGGGCTGCGGTGGTACCCGGAGCGCCTGCATACTCTAAACCGATTTCACACAAAATATCTGCAACACTATCGCCGATAGCCGGAGTAGGTGCTAAGGACAAATCTACAATACCGAAAGGTACCCCAAGTCTCTTAGACGCTTCCTGAGCAACAAGCTGTCCTACACGAGTAACCTTAAATGCAGTCTTCTTGATGGTCTCGCAAAGAATCTCAAAATTCTTACCACGTACCTTTTCCAGAGCAGTCTTAACTACACCGGGACCGCTGACACCTACGTTAATAATCTTGTCTGCCTCGGTCACACCATGGAACGCACCGGCCATAAATGGATTATCATCCGGAGCGTTACAGAATACTACCAGCTTAGCACAGCCTAAAGAATCACTCTCCTTGGTATACTCTGCCGCCTGGATAATCATCTCACCCATAAGCTTAACCGCATCCATATTGATACCGGTCTTGGTAGAGCCCACATTTACAGAACTACATACTCTCTCCGTAGTAGAAAGTGCAAGAGGAATCGAACGAATTAACAATTCATCCGCAAGAGTCATACCCTTGCTCACCAGTGCAGAATAACCACCGATAAAATTAACTCCTACTTCATGAGCTACCTTATCCAAGGTTTTTGCGATAGATGCAAAATCCTCTACAGTCTTACATGCTGCACCACCTACCAATGCTATAGGTGTAACAGAAATTCTCTTATTTACAATGGGAATTCCGAATTCTCTGGAAATCTCCTCACCGGTCTTTACCAGATCCTTTGCCGCATTGTAAATCTTGTCATAAATTTTTTTATTTAATACTTCCAAATCAGAATCGATACAATCGAGAAGGCTGATACCCAAAGTGATAGTTCTCACATCAAGGTTCTCTTCCTCAATCATTTTATTAGTTTCTGCAACTTCAAATAAATTAATCACTACGCCTTCTCCTTAAATTCTGTGCATTTTATCAAAAATTTCTTCCTTCTGGCACTTGATGGATACACCGATTTCCTCGCCAAGCTTCTCAAGTTCATCTGCAAGGTCTCCATGTGGCTTGTTCATTCCGGTAGTATCTACAATCATCATCATGTTGAAAAATCCTGATACGATAGTCTGTGAAATATCCAATATATTTACCTGACTGTCCGCCAAATATGTACAAACCTTAGCAATAATTCCTACGGTATCTTTACCTACAACAGTAATAATGGTTTTCTTCATAATTATTTTCTCCTTTATTTAAACCGTAAATCAAACACTATTATAACTTCATCAAGAAAAAAATCAAGTCATTCCCCTCTAGGCAATCTGTATTACGGGAGAAACTTCGCTTCTCCTGGCTACCTGAATGTCAAAATCTGATGCATTGTAGGGATTATCTCCCATGGTAATCTCCATACGGACCGCCTCATAGGCAAGCTCCGGTAGATTATTGTCCTTACTTAAATGTCCTAGTACAATGGATTTCATATTGTCATGCAAAATCCTACTGAGAAGCCTTCCCGAATTTTCATTGGAAAGATGTCCTCTATCCCCTAAAATACGTTGCTTTAAATGATATGGATAAGGGCCCACCTGAAGCATATTCACATCATGGTTGGCTTCGATAAGAAGCGCATCCATACCTCGCAGACACTCCACCGTATAATCATTAAAATATCCAAGGTCAGTACAAACAGCCACCCTTCTGTTACCATAGCTTACCCGATATCCCACCGGTTCTGCCGCATCATGGGATATCTTCATGGGATTAATCACCAAATCCTTAATACAAAGCTTGTTATCCGGCCTAACCGGTACAAAAAGCTCTTCTTCAATATTTCCCACAGAAGAGCACTTCTGAATTGCAGAAATGGTTCCCGGTGTGGCGTAAATGGGGATATGGTATTTCCTTGCCATAACTCCCAAGCCCGCTATGTGATCCACATGCTCATGGGTAACTAAGATACCATCCAAATCCCTTCCGGTAATATCCAGCTCGTTCAGACCTGCCTCTGCCTTTTTACCGCTGATGCCTACATCTACCAGCAAGTGTGTAGCCTCAGAACCCACATAGATGCAGTTTCCGCTGCTTCCGCTTGCAATACTACATAAACGCATAATTACTTTAATTCTCCCTCCAGTAGATGCTTACTACATCACCGTCTTTTAAATATTCCATATAATCCGCGGGACGATTATTGATTTCACATACAATACTTCTTCCTCTGGACTCCTTTAAATCAAAATCAATATAATCAAACACATCCACATACACATAAGATGTCTTGCCACTCATGGTAATAGGTCTTCCATTTACCATGACTACGATGCTTCCCGGCTTAACAGATACAAACGCACTTGGAACCGGCTGTGCCTCTGTGGGCTGCGCTTCTATGGTTGTGGATACTTCTTCCTTCTGCAACGGCGTCGGCTGTGGAACGTTGTGTGACATCTTTGCCATATCCTCTTCCAACAGTTCATCTATGGTTTGAGACTTTTCCTTCTTTCCAAAATCCAAGGTAAAGGTATCAAAAACCTTGGTGTCCTTAAGTGCAGGTACACCATTTACCATTATCTGAGTATCATCGGAAAGTACCATGTCAAGAAGCGCCGCCGCCTGCTCTGCGGTATACCAGTTTGCCACCTCAATATCATCACCATCCTGAATCACATAGGATGGAACCTGAATCACTCCGCCCACATAAGCAGTCTTAGGAAGTTTCACATTCTTACCGGATACTTTAATGGTAATCTGCTCCTTTAACTCCGGTAATGAGCCCAGCTCCACACGAACAGGATCACCTGCAGTAGAAGGAGTTACCACTACCTTAGAACCGTTAATCAACTTGGTGTGAATATCCGCTTCATTGCCATCTACGGTAATCACTGCAGCCTCGCCCTGAAGTCCTCTTGCCATACGGCTCTTGCCATTTACATTATATACAATACCCTTGCCACGCTTCGGGAATAGGGATTCATTTGAAAATCCTGCTGCAATGGCAGCGTCCACTACCGAAAGCTTTCCATTGTCATATAGCTTCACTCTCTGGTCATTAAAGGTTACAAAGATAAAGTTGTTACTCATCTCATAATAGCTCAAACAAATACCGATTGGAGTTACCATCAGGGAATCCTTACGAGCCTCCGAAACCTCAAAATCAATGGACTGCATTACTTCCTGTCCACGGATTGCCACACGCTCTTTTACAAGTCCAAGCTCCTGTGCCAGCTTTTCTGTGTAGCCCGGAATCATTCCGCCGCCACCTACAACGAACACAGCACTTACCGCCTTATCACCATTCAGTTCACGAATGATTTCAGCAACCTGTTTTGTCATATTCTCAATGGAAGGATTTAATAACTCCATAACCTCCGCAGCAGAAATGGTCTGTGGAAGACCGATAATATCCAGATATTCAATCAGTTCTTTCTCTCCTGCCTGACGTTTAATATTTTCAGCTGTTTCAAAATCCACCAGGCAATGCTGTACAATTAGCTCTGTCAGACTATCACCTGCAATGGGAAGCATGCCGTAAGCGGTGATGGTTCCTTCCTTGGTAATGGAAATATCGCTGGTGCCCGCGCCTACATCCACAAGGGCAAGATTTAACATACGGAACTTTTCAGGAATTGCTACGGTAATGGCGGCAATAGGCTCCAGAGTAAGATTTACTACATGAAGTCCTGCAATTTCCACAGCCTTATAAAGGCCATCCACTACATCATCAGGTAAGAAGGTTGCGATTAAATCCACTCCCACAGTCTTAGCCTTATGTCCCTCCAGATTACCGATTACATAGCCATTTAAATAATAACGCATAGCTGTGTAACCTACACAGTAGAACTGCATCTCGGTATCATTGGTCTTAGAAAACTCCTCATAGGCCTTCTCCACACCCATGGTATCCAGCGCATAGATATCCTCCGCAGTCAGCTCTTTATCCATTCCATAAGTATATTCCACAGAAGTAGTCACTGTACGAAGTACACGTCCGGCTGCCGCAATACATACACCACTAAGCTTCGTGTCCAGGTCTCTTTCCAAAAGCTCCTTCACCACTCGGATACTTTCTCCAACCTTTACGATATCATGAATCTGACCATCAATCATCGCTCTGGTCTCATGTTCTTTTATACGCTGGGCAAGGATTTTAAAACGGTTACCATCCTTATATCCTACCGTACCTACAATACTTCTGGTACCGATATCCAGTCCAAATACTAATTCCTGCTTTTCTCCTAACGTAGCCATGTATATTCCTCCAGCCTCTGTTTTATTGCCAGATGTGTATCCTCCAGCGTTCCACTATTATCTATAACAAAATCGCAATGCTTTCTGAACTCTTCTTCCGAAAGCTGATTAGACATAATCTGTGAAATCTTCTCATCCGAATAGCCTCTGCTTTCCTTTAGACGAGACCTTCGGACATCTTCTCTCGTATAAATATACCACATTTCATTCACAATGTGACTATATCCGGCTTCAATTAATAGCGCAGCTTCGATAAAGAATAACTCCACATCGCCTTCTTCTTCTGCTTCATCGATTTTCCCTCGGATAAATTCCTCCACTCTGGGATGAACAATCTCATTTACCTTTTCCAGCAGAGCCTCATCAGAGAATATTTTAGCAGCCATCTTCTTCCTGTCAATCTCCCCATCTGCCCCTAAAATATCTCTTCCAAGCAGCTGTACGATTTCTTCGTAGCAAATCTGCCCTTTCTGCTGGACGATATGGGCTACCTCATCTGCCAGATATATTCTGCACAAGTAATGCTCTTCGATAAAGGAAAGCACCTGGGACTTACCACTTCCCACGCCTCCTGTAATTCCAATCAGTTTCATTGTAAAACTCCTAAAGATTAGTGCGCATCATACCAATCTTTTCCTACATGTAAATCTACCGCAAGGTCTACTGCCAAATCCGCAGCCCCTCTCATATTATCTGCGAGAATCTCCTTCACCTGAGGTACTTCCTCTTCCCGAACTTCAATTAATAGTTCATCATGTACCTGTAAAATCAGCTTAGATTTAAGTCCCGCTTCTCTAAGAGCATTCCACACCTTAATCATGGCAATCTTAATAATATCCGCAGCAGTTCCCTGTATCGGTGCATTCATCGCTACACGCTCCCCAAAAGAACGTTGCATAAAATTAGAGGAAGAAAGCTCCGGAATGGGTCTTCTTCTGCCGAATAAGGTTGCGGTATAACCATCTTTTTTCGCATTTTCTACTAAGTCATCCAGATACTGTTTTAACCTAGGATAAGTCGAAAAGTACTGCTCAATATAGCCTGCCGCTTCCTTACGGCTGATACTCAAATCCTGACTGAGGCCAAAGGAACTGATGCCATATACGATACCAAAATTAACTGCCTTAGCATTTCTTCTCTGCAGTTCTGTTACTTCCTCAAAAGGAATCTTAAATACCTTAGATGCCGTGATTCTATGGATATCCTGCTCGCTCTGATATGCACTGATAAGCTCCTCATCTCCTGACAAATGAGCTAGCACACGAAGCTCAATCTGGGAATAGTCCGCATCCATTAACAGGCACCCTTCTCCCGGTACAAATACCTTACGAATCTGCTTTCCAAGCTCCATACGCATAGGGATATTTTGCAGATTGGGCTCTGTAGAACTGATTCGTCCCGTTGCCGTAATGGTCTGATTAAAGGTGGTATGGATTCTGCCATCCTCCCGGATACATTCTGCAAGCCCCTCCGCATAGGTGGACTTCAGTTTGGTCAAGGTTCTGTACTCCAAAATATCATTTACGATAGGGTACTCCGGTGCCAGCTTCTCCAATACATCCGCTGCGGTGGAATAGCCGGTTTTGGTCTTCTTACCGCCGGGGATTCCCATCCTTTCAAAAAGGATTTCTCCCAGCTGCTTTGGAGAATTAATATTAAATTCCGCTCCCGCACTTTCATGAATACTCTTTTCCAGCTCCGAAATCCTTGAGGTCAGTGCCTCACCGTAAGCCTTCAGCTCTTCCTTCTTAACCAGCACGCCCTCTTTTTCCATATCATAAAGCACATAGGTCAGTGGCATCTCCATCTCCTGCATCAGATGATACATGCCCTGCTCTTTCAGATTTTCTTTTATCTTATCTCCCGCTGCATAGGCAGTATAAGCCTGATACATATAGAAGGCAGCTAATTCCTCGGCTTTCTCCGCAGCTGCCTGAGAAATCGTAAGCTTTCCGAAAAGCTCCTTATATCCGGGAACAGAGATACCCAGATATTCTGTGGCAATGGATTCTCCGTCGTAATCATTCTTTAAAGGATTGCACAGATATGCTCCCAGTACGATATCAAAATAATTCTCTAAATTGTCATAGGTCAAATAGTCATACTTATTTTTTATATTTAAAGTATAAACCGCTGCACTCTTTGAAAGCTCATAAACAGCCGTCTCCAGCTCTTTATCCTGCTCTGTCTCCGTATCATTTTCAAAAAGGGAAAGCTGCTTATTTTCCTGTTGGCTCACCTGCTCCCGGTAGAAGAAATAGATTTCCTTCTCCGATACTGCAAGGGCTGCTCCCAAGAGATTGCCATCTCCGGCGATTAGCTCCAGACCAACCTTCGCCCCCTTCTTTACCTTCTTGCACACTGCGGTAAAATCACTTTTCTTTTCTAATACATGAAATCCCTCTGAAATATTGGCAGACTGCTCCTCCGCCATATTTCCTTCAAAACGGCTCAGCATATTCTTAAACTCCAGCTGCTTAAAGAGCTGGTATGCTTCCTGGGTAAAATACCCTTCAGCCTTGGCACTTTCATAATCCAGCGTAATATCACAGTCCGTCTTAATGGTGGCCAAGGTCTTACTCAGCTCCGCCAAGTGTTTATTCTCTATCAGAGATTCCTTGATGCTCTTTTTGGTGATATTCTCAATATTGGCATAGATATTCTCGATTGAACCATACTCCACCATCAAAGAAGTGGCAGTTTTCTCCCCAACCTTGGGTACACCGGGAATATTGTCCGCTGTATCTCCCATCAGAGCCTTAAGTTCAATAAACTGAGTAGGTGTTACCTGATACTTTTCAAGCACATCTTCCTCATAATAATCTTCAATCTCCGTGCGTCCCATCTTAGTCTTGGGAATACGAATCTTAATATGTTTGGATGCAATCTGGAGTAAATCCCGGTCTCCGGACACCAGTGAAACTTCTATTCCGTCGCCTTCCGCCTTTTTCGCCAATGTTCCCATAATATCATCCGCTTCCCAGCCTGCATGCTCTATGGTCACTACGCCCATGGCAGAAAGTACCTCTTTAATCACCGGCACCTGCTGCCGAAGCTCGTCTGCCATTGGCTTACGAGTCCCTTTATACTCGGAGAAAAGCTCATGACGAAAGGTAGGTGCCTTCACATCAAAGGCAACCGCCAAATAATCCGGCTTCTCTTCATCCAAAAGCTTAAATAAAATATTTAAGAAACCATAGATAGCGTTGGTATGAAGTCCCTTTGCATTGGTAAGGTCCGGCACACCATAAAAGGCTCTGTTCAAAATACTATGTCCATCAATTAAAACCAGTTTTTTACTCATTGCTACATCTCTTTTCAGCATTAATATAAAATCCACACAACTATGGCAACCACAGCCGCCACAGCTAATAATTCCCAGAAAAATCCAATTTTTAGAAATCTTTCATGGAATTGAATCTTCCCCTTTGCCGCCTCCATTCGAAGCTGCATCTCTTTATTTAAGTCGAAGGCACTACCTTCCTCCAGACGCTCTAAACCTTTATCAATCAGGAACTGGATGGTAAGCTCTTCCTTACAGCTTTCGCAGGTGGAAGTATGCCTTGCAAATTCCTTCAGCTGGGTAAAGTTCATCTCATCATCAATAAATAGAGGGATTTTCTTTTCGTACTCCTTGCAATCCATGCATTTTCCACCTTTCGCTGTACTTTAAACTAAGTCGAAGAGACTAATCTGGTTAGACTCCGGCAGGTTGCCCAGAAGTCCCAGACGATCCATCAGTTCAATAACTGTCTGGGATACCTTTGTCCGCTGTCTAAAGTCGTCCTTTGATAAAAACGGACCATCCTTGGCAGCTTCCACAATGGCATCTGCCGCTTTTTCTCCCAGACCGTCAATACTGCTTAAAGACGGCATAATCTTACCGTCAATCACCTGAAACAGTCTGGAGCCTGCAGTAAAAATATCAATGGGCATGAATTCATAGCCTCTTGCATACATCTCCTGCACAATTCGCATATCTGAATAAGAGTTTTCCTCTTTATTAGAAAGACTATCCATGCGTTTACGATAATCTTCCATGATATTTTCCAAATGTCTCTGTCCCTGACACATCAGCTCATAGGAGAAGGCCTTGGCTCGAATACTAAAATATGCCGCATAGTAAGCCAGCGGATGATATACCTTACAATAAGCAATACGCCATGCCATCATAACGTACGCTGCTGCATGAGCTTTCGGGAACATATACTTAATCTTCTTACAGGACCAGATATACCAATCCGGTACATCCTTCTCCTTCATGGCAGCTTCCCACTCCGGCTTTAAGCCCTTACCCTTTCGCACACTCTCCATAATGGTAAAGGACAGACCTGCTTCTACCCCTTGATTAATCAGATAAGTCATAATATCATCTCGGGTACAGATACAGGTAGAAATGGTTGCCGTTCCCTCCTGAATCAGAGTCTGGGCATTACCAAGCCATACGTCGGTACCATGGGAAAGTCCCGCAATTCGGACAAGATCCGAGAAATGCTGGGGCTTAGTATCAATTAACATCTGCATTGCAAAGTCCGTACCAAACTCCGGAATACCCAATGCCCCCAACTTACAACCACTAATCTGCTCCGGCGTAATCTTAAGCGCGGATGTATTCTGGAATAAGGACATAACGCCCTGATCATCCAACGGAATAGTGGTAGGATCAAGTCCGGTTAAATCCTGAAGCATACGAATCATGGTAGGATCATCGTGTCCCAGAATATCAAGCTTCAGTAGGTTGTGGTCAATGGAGTGGTAATCAAAGTGTGTGGTTATGGTCTCCGTAGTCATATCATTCGCCGGATGCTGTACCGGAGTAAAGGAATTAATGTCCTGTCCTATCGGCAGAACTACGATACCTCCGGGATGCTGTCCCGTACTTCGGCGCACACCGGTACATCCGATACTGATACGCTCAATCTCACTCTTACGCTTTGTAATACCACGCTCTTCGTAATAATTCTTCACATAACCAAAGGCAGTCTTATCTGCCAAGGTACCGATGGTTCCTGCTCGGAAGGTCTGTCCCGCACCGAAAATAACCTCCGTATACTTATGAGCCTTGGACTGATACTCACCGGAGAAATTAAGGTCGATATCCGGCTCCTTATCACCATTGAATCCAAGGAAAGTCTCAAACGGAATATCAAAGCCTTCTTTTATCAACTTCTCCCCACACTGCGGACAATTCTTATCCGGCATATCTATTCCCGCCATACCTGCATAGGCACGTACCTCATCAGAATAAAAATCTACATAATGACACTTAGGACACAAGTAGTGTGGACTTAAGGGGTTAACCTCCGTAATACCGGACATGGTTGCCACAAAGGAAGAACCTACGGATCCTCTGGAACCAACCAGATATCCATCCTCTACCGATTTCCACACCAGCTTCTGGGCAATGATATACATTACGGCGAAACCGTTACTGATAATGGAGTTTAACTCCTTCTGTAAACGCTTCTCTACGATTTCCGGCAGGTCCGGTCCATAGATTTCATGAGCTTTATTGTAACAAATATCCGTCAGCGTCTTATCACTGTCTTCAATGACAGGGGCACACTTATCCGGACGAACCGGTGCAATGGTCTCTATCATATCTGCAATCATATTGGTGTTGGTGATAACAACCTCCTTGGCCTTATCGCTTCCCAGATATGCGAACTCCTCCAGCATCTCATCCGTAGTATGTAGATAAAGCGGTGCCTGATCGTCCGCATCCGCAAAGCCCTTACCCGCCATAATAATACGGCGGTATACCTCATCCTCCGGGTCAAGGAAATGCACATCACAGGTGGCCACTACCGGCTTATTAAACTGCTCTCCCAAGGAAACAATACGCTTATTGATTGCATAAATGTCCTCCTTGGTATTAATATCTCTATATTTGTCCGATAGGGTCATGAACTTGTTATTACCCCATGGCTGAATCTCCAGATAATCATAAAAACTGACAATTCTGGCAATATCCGCATCGGACTTACCATCGATAAGTGCCCTGTAAAGTTCTCCGGCCTCACAGGCGCTACCGATAATCAGCCCCTCCCTGTATTTGTTGATCAAACTTTTAGGAATACGGGGATGTCTGTTAAAGTAGGTAAGGTGTGACTGAGACACTAATCGATATAAATTGATTCGACCCAAATCATTCTTTGCAAGCAAAATACAGTGATAGGAAGGCATCTTACGGATTAAATCCACGCTGGAATTACCCAATTCATTTACTTCCTTCAAAGTGTTAACCCTATGCTCTCTCAGCATAGGGATAAACTTCACAAAAATTTGAGCAGTACACTCTGCATCATCCACCGCACGGTGATGATTATCCAGAGAGATTCCCAGGGTTTTGGCTACCGCATCCAGTGTATGCTTAGCCTGACTGGGCAGCAATATTCTTGCTATAGGCACGGAATCAATATACGTATACTCCGTAGGCAGAGAAAGCTTTCTGCAGTTTTCAATAATAAAGCTCATATCAAAATTAGCATTGTGTGCCACCAGCACACAACCCTGACAGAATGCCACAAACTCCGGCAGAACCTCTTCAATCTTCGGTGCATCGATAACCATTTCGTCATTGATGCCGGTAAGCTTCTCAATCTCAAAAGGAATGGGCACCTCCGGATTTACAAAGGTTGAAAAATGATCTGTAATCTTGCCGTTTTCTACCTTTACTGCACCGATTTCGATAATACGGTTACTAATGGGCGAAAAGCCCGTGGTCTCAATATCAAACACTACAAAAGAAGAATCCAGGTCCTGTCCGTCTTCTCCCACAACAATGTCACGAAGGTCATCTACAATATAGCCTTCCACACCATAGATAATCTTAAAGAAATCCTGCTTATCCGGATTAGGATCACCGGCATCCTTTCGCTTACCCTTTTCTTCCTTCCAAAGGTCATCCCACACGTGCCCCGCATCGGTAAAGCCCTGCACTACACCGTGATCGGTGATGGCAATTGCCTTATGCCCCCATTTGTAGGCACGTTTTACAATATCCTTTGCCTCGGATACGCCGTCCATATCACTCATCTTGGTATGACAGTGAAGCTCTACACGCTTTCTTGCAGCAGTGTCCATTCTGGTAGTGGTAAAATCAGAAATCTTCTTCACTCCCGCCACAGACTGAATGCTAAGCTCCCTATCAAATTTATCTATCATACTGATACCTTTGATTTTCACAAAGGCACCCTTCTTAATACCGCCTGTAATCTCCGGCACCTGCTCGTTTCTGGCAAACATCTTTACCGTGATGGTATCTGTAAAATCCGTCACATTAAAGGAAATAATGGACTTCTCACCGTTACGAAGCTCTCTGACTTCTACACCAAGTACCTTGCCTCGGATCGTAACTTCACCGATTTCTCCTACAATGTCCTCAATCTTCATGGCCTCATCTTCAAAGTCGCGACCATAAATAACATCCGGATTATCACTTCTCTTGGCACTTCCACCAAAGGAACCACCTTTGGTAAATTCACCCTTTTTGAAATCTTTCTTATACTCCTTAGGGGCTGAGGCAGGCCTTACAGGAGTCTTCTCTGCGGATTTCTGACTCTGTTCCTTAGAATCTGCCTTCTGTGCTTTCCCTTCCCCACTGCCGGTAGCTTCTGCAAAGGCATCCTCACCCGCAGCTCTCTGCACACGCTTGTAGATTTCTGCGACCTCACGCTTAATACGCAGCTCATCATCCTCTGCAAATTTACCTATCTTAGCCTCTCTATACTGAGCATAAATCCCCACAGAAAAGCCACAACGCTCCACAAGTACCTTCTGCAAAATATCCAGAAGCTCTTCTTCTTTGCTACGGGCAATTACTGTATCTTCCATCTCCAAAATTACTTTATTTTCTTCCGGAAAAGAGAATACACCACCCTTTAATGCATTATACGCAATATTACTATAAGCACGAACCTCTTCCAAAATACAATCTTTATACACATCCAGCAGTTTCTCCGGCGTGTACTGGGAAGATAATTCGAATTTCTCATATATCTTAATAGTAAGGCTCGCCTGAGGGAAAAGCTGACTCTTAATCTGCTTTTCCACATCCCAGATGATATCCTTCATAATCAGTCTGCTACTGTGAAGATAAATACGGATAAAATCCTTTTTCTTTGTCGTAGAAACTCTTTCTACCTCTGCCTGCTCCATAATGTCATGAGCAGCACTATCTAGTTTTAGAGAAGGGAACACTTCAAAAAACGGCTTTCCCATCCTACTCCCTCTTTTCTAATTACATTAATTCCAGTTGTCCAGCTCATCCTTCAGAGTCTGTAAAAGTTCCGCCTCCGGAACCTTGCGGATAATCTCACCCTTTTTGATAAGCAGACCCTCGCCGATACCTCCGGCTATGCCAAGATCCGCCTCTTTCGCCTCACCGGGACCATTTACCACGCAGCCCATAACGGCAACCTTAATATCCAAAGGATAGTCCTCTACCAGCTTCTCTACTTTCGTTGCAAGCTCAATCAGATTAATCTGGGTTCTTCCGCAAGTCGGACAGGATACCACTTCAATACCGCCCTTGCGAAGTCCCAAGGTGCGAAGAATAAGCTTTGCAGACTTAATCTCTTCCACCGGGTCACCTGTTAAAGACACACGGATGGTATTACCGATTCCTTGATTTAAGATAATACCCAGACCCAGTGCAGACTTAATGTTGCCGCTCTGCACCGTACCGGACTCTGTGATTCCTACATGAAGAGGATATGGAGTCTTATCTGCTAAAAGCTCATGAGCTTTCACACACATCATCACATCCGATGATTTGATACTGATTACCAGATTGTCATAGCCCAAATCTTCAATAATGTGAACCTTATCCAGCGCACTTTCCACGATACCTTCTGCAGTAACGCCACCGTACTTTTCCACAAGATGCTTTTCTAAAGAACCACTGTTAACTCCCACACGTATGGGAATATTGCGCTCCTTCGCCACATCAACAACAGCTTTCACTTTATCCACGCTGCCTATGTTCCCCGGATTGATACGAATCTTGTCCGCACCGTTCTCCATAGCAGCAATCGCCATCTTATAATCAAAATGAATATCTGCAACAAGAGGAATGGAAATCTGCTTTTTGATTTCCCCAATGGCCTTTGCCGCCTCTAATGTAGGTACCGTACAACGCACAATCTCACATCCGGCTTTTTCCAGTCTGTGAATCTGAGCTACTGTAGCCTCCACATCTTCGGTCTTTGTATTGGTCATAGACTGGATGGCAACAGGGTAATTGCCACCAATTTTTACATTTCCAATCTGTACAATCTTGGTGTTTTCTCTGAACATATTCTTCCTTTCCTTGCATACTGCAAGCTCGCTTACACTACCGCCCTAATCGATGAATTGAGTATTCAACTTTTCCTTACGTTCAACACAGGGCATTTAGGGCATTATATTTATTTATGATACCACATCTTGTATCCTTTTACTATAACGATTTCGAAAACCAGCCGCTACTGTTTTGAATGGCACATCCCTTCACACACAACCCCATCAGAGTTATCATCACCTGAGAAAACTCGGTAGTTTGACAGTTGAATAAAAGAAAAATCCTCGCAGGCATTGAAAAGCCTGTATTTTTTTGTCAAATTTTTCTTATTTTTATGTGGCTATTTGTGAGTATTTGTGTTATAATGAGGTATGGAGGTATTTCATTATGAA
>JAFUKH010000062.1 GCA_017467845.1 Lachnospiraceae bacterium
ACAAAGGCACCACTTTCCAGCTTATCTTCCACCTCCCTAATACGATCCGCCAAAGAGTCGGTGTCTGTCTCCATGGCCGGCTTACAGAGCTTAATCAGTGCAATCTCCACCAAAATACGCTTCTGGGAAGCGTATTTAATCTGCCCTGCCAAATCCGAGAAAATACGGATATAACGGATAATCTGATCCATAGAAACCATCTCTGCCTCTTCCTTCAGACGGGCAAGATTGTCGCTGGACATATCAATAACATCCTCCAAATTGTCACTGGTTTGTACCAACATCAAATTACGCAGGTACCAAGTGAAATCTGTCACAAACTGGGTTAGCTCACGTCCCTGCATGATAATCTCTTCTAGGAGGGATACGCATCCCAGCACATCTCTATCCAGAACATGGCGAAGGAGTCTGCTGAACACTCCTGTGTCCACTGCTCCCAGTACATCCAACACCTTATCATATGTCAACTCACTTCCCAAGTGAAAGGCAATACACTGGTCAAGCAAGCTTAAAGCATCACGCATGGAACCATCCGCTGTTTTTGCAATAAAGCGAAGAGCCCGGTCCTCAATCTGCACATTCTCTGCCTCTGTCAGCTCCTTCATACGAGCTGCAATGGTCTCAATGGAAATGCGCTTAAAATCATATCTCTGGCATCTGGACAAAATAGTAATGGGAAGCTTGTGAACTTCAGTGGTTGCCAGAATAAAGATAACATAGGAAGGCGGCTCCTCCAAAGTCTTTAAAAGTGCATTAAACGCGCCTATGGACAGCATATGCACCTCATCAATGATGTAGACTTTATACTTACCCTCTGCAGGAGAATAGGATACCTCATCCACAATCTCACGAATATTATCTACACCATTATTGGACGCCGCATCAATTTCAATTACATTCATACTCGCGCCTGCCGCAATGGCTCGGCAAATCTTACACTCACCGCAGGGTCCTTCCTCTGTGGGACTCTCACAGTTTACTGTCTTAGCAAAAATCTTGGCTATCGTCGTCTTACCGGTTCCTCTGGTTCCGGTAAAAAGATATGCATGACCAATTCGATTTGCCTTCAGCTGATTCTTCAGGGTCGTCACTATATGATCCTGTCCCTTTACATCGGCAAAGGTACCGGGACGGAATTTACGATACAAGGCTGTATATGACATAAATGATTCCTCTAAACATTTCTTTTAAACTTTAATTATTATATCCAAAATACTCTAGGTTTTCAATAATGCCACAATAAAAAAGAGACCTCCGCATCAAACGAAAGTCCCTTGCATTTTAAAGTAAATGAATGGGTAATTCCTCGGTCAAATGACACACCTCATTGACACTCTTTATCACAGCCGTTGTTACCTTAGACTCCGCCTTCTTTGGCTCTGTCTTTTTAGGTGCTGCCACTTTCTTCGCAGTAGCCTGCTTCTTAACAGCCGCTTTGTCTACCTTCACCTCCGGCACTGACTCAGCCTTGGTTCCTGCTGCTACATTTGCTTTTGCTGCTCTTTTAATACTACCTGTTCCTACCGGCATCTCTATCAATCTCCTTTGCAAGCTCCATGTACTCCTTGGCACTCCGTGCACTCTTCTTATGTACATGGATTGGTTTACTGTTATCCTGTGCCCATTCCACCTCACTGTCAATTCCAATCAGCTGGTCAAATACATGCACATCATCGGTCTGCTTTAATACCTCTATAGTCTGCTTGTAATAATTCTTACGACCATCTACCTTTGTCACCGCAATTCCGAGGAGCTTTAAATCCTCATTCATACGACTGACATCCTGTAGAAATTCAAACATATTGGCCACGCCAAAAAGCCCCCAAGGGCTGGCCTCTACCGGCATAATAACGTAATCCGATGCACAGAGAATATTCATTACCCAGCCTCCCAAAGTAGGGGGTGCATCGATCAAAATATAATCATACTCACCGGAAGCCTTAATATTCTTAAGCCCCTGCTTTAAAATCAGTTCTCTCTGCCACTTGGTAAAAAGCTCATACTCCATACCGCTCATCAGTGTGGAGGAGGGAATTAAATCCAGATTCTCATAAACAGTGGATACAATATAATTAGTCAAATCCTCCTGCTTTTTAATACCATAGTAAAGGTTCTTCTCACCGGAAGCAAATTCCAGCACCTCTTCCTCGTTAAAGAAGGACAGGGACAGATTCAGCTGCATATCTCCATCAATTAAAAGCACCTTTTTCCCCAATACAGATAAGGAATATCCGATATTGGCACAGGAAGTGGTCTTACCGCTTCCACCCTTATTATTCGCAAACGCAATTACTTTAGTGTTCTTCCCCATATAAGCACTTAATTCCTTTTTCTTCGAAATAACGAAGCCATTCTTCCGACGGCTTCACATCCGTAACAACAATATCTAAATCTGTTATACTACAAATCTGTGAAAAAGCAATACGATTAAATTTTGTTCTGTCTACTGCCAGAATCTTCTGCTTGGCCGAAGCCAGCATATTTTTCTTCACCTGGGTAAACAATTCATTGGCATCGGTAACGCCTTTTTGCATATCCAGACCCTTGCAGGACAAAATCACTTTATCCGCATTAAAAGCAGCGATTGTATCTACTGCCCTGGGACCCACAAGAGCCAGATAATTCTCCTTCAGATTACCTCCGGTAGAGATGATATCCCATCCTGACACATCTGTCAGTTCAATCAATACTTCGATAGAATTGGTAATTACCGTCAAATTCTTTTTATTACGGAGAGCCTTAATGATAGCCACGGCCGTGGTGCTTGGATCCATAATAATACTTTCCCCATCGCTAACAAGAGACTCGATGATACTGCCGATAATACGCTTTCCCTGCATATTGGTCTTACGACGAATATTAAAGGGCATATCCGTATTGGTATCCTCTATCAGAACTGCACCACCATATGTCTTGGATGCAATTCCCTCTTTATCAAACCTTTCTAAATCTCGGCGAATTGTCTCTTCTGAAACCCCAAATAACTCGCTGAGCTCGCTTACAACAACTTTCCCTTCTTGCTGTAGCTTTTCTAATATACGATTCCTTCTCTCTGCTGCCAGCATAACTGACCCCTTCCCCTTGTCTATAGTATAGACTTCACAATCTGCTCGTCCGGATGTGCAATCACAGAGCTGTCAAGGAACATTCCCTTGTCCGCTACTGCTTCCTTTGCCTTAGCAATGGCCGCCTCACATGCTGCCACCTCACCTGTAATCAGCATATAAGATTTACCACACATACCCTTAGCGATACGAAGCTCAATCAAATCTACAATCGCCGTCTTCGCTGCAATATCCGCTGCTACAATAATAGATGCCGCATCATAAGTCTCTAAAATACCCAAAGCACTGACATGCTCAATCTGGCTGCTGCCATAGATTGCCGGGAAAATGGACTCATCCGGATTTCCCAATACAAAGCTTCCGATCAGCTCATCCTCGCGGGTCTCTTTTGCTCTCTCTACTGCCGCATTTACTGCACTAAGATCACCTGCAATCAAAGCAATATACTTTCCGGGACAAACAGTCTGAGCCTCTAAAATCTCCACATCTGCTGTCTTCACCATCTGGTCAGCTGCAGTAATACCTGCGGATACGGTTTTAAATTCAATCATTCCTATTGCTTTGTGCATAGCCTCTAACTCCTAGTAGTTATTAAAATATATTTTTCTGTTACTTCCTTTATAACTCCCGCTATAGATGCGTGGATGGCTACTGACAAACCGTCATTCGCCTTCGCAATCACATCACCTACATTTACCTGCTGTCCCTTCTCCACTGTACAGACAGCCGGTGCGCCGATATGCTGAGAAAGCATGATTTTAACCTCTTTTACCTTCAGATTATTATCTGAAAGAGGCGCCTGTACATCATATCTGCTAAGTCCCAGTCTCGCCATCAGTCTCTCTTCCGGAGCTTTACGATACTCTCTGGACTCCTTTATAGGTGCAGCAGATACTACCGGAGCTTTCACACCTTCCTTGCGGAGCCCTGCTTTATACTCTGCCATCATAGACCTTGGCGAAAGTCCCTGGGGACAACTGAAAAGTTCGCACAGTCCACAGGAAGAACAGAACATGGTATTCAAATATGGCTCCAGCTTGCTATAATCCCGATTAGCCGCACTGCGCATAAACATATGGGGCTCAATAGGATGCCCCAGCGCATGTCTCGGACAAAGATCCGTACAGCTCTGACACTGGCAACAGCTGGACGCTGCTCTTTTCACGGAAACAGAAAAGTTTCCGTTTTTTTTCAAAATCAAGGGATGATTCTTCGGAAGTACAATTACCGCATTTGTTGTCTTGGTTACCGGTTGATACTCACTTCCCAGACTTCCCATCATAGGCCCTCCAAGAAGATACACCGGCTCATTTGTGGTAACACCCCCGGCAAGCTTCACCACCTCTCGGATACTGGTTCCGATTGGCACAAAGGTAGTAACGGGATTTTCCACTTCACCTACCACAGTTACCAGTTTCTCAGTTACCGGTTTATTATTCCACACTGCATTGTATACATTGTATACGGTTTCTACATTAAATACTGCCACACCGCATTCAATAGGGAGACCGCCCGGACGTACTACCTTGCCGGTGGCTTCGTAAATAAGTACCACTTCATCGCCCATTGGATACGCACCCGGCAATTCGTGAATACGAACTATCGGGAACTCATCCAAATGTACCTTCAATGCCTCGATAGCCGCAGTATACTCACCTTTGATACCGATAATGGCTTCCTTAGCCCCTACTACCGATGCAATCAGGGAAAATGCCTGCAATATGTCTCTGGCATTCTCTGCCAGAAGCTGTCTATGTAATTTTAAAAGTGGCTCACATTCCGCACAGTTCATAATAATGGTTTCTGCCTTTTCAGACAGCTTTCCATAAGTAGGGAAACCGGCACCGCCGGCACCAACCACTCCGCTTTCCCGCAGAATGCTACTAAGCTCTTTTATTTCCATAATCTACTAAACCAGCTTTCCGATATCATCTATAATACCTACAATTGCAGCATCAATAGGAGCATCCTGCATACCTACTCTCGCAGAGCTACCGGTAGCCACCAGCACATACTCACCGATACCGGCACCGATATTATCAACGGCAACCAATGCCTTCGTACCATTATCCATATTGGCAATGGGCTCTACAATCATAAATTTGTTTCCTACAAGATGTTCATGCTTGCGGGTTGAAACAACGCTTCCAGTTACTTTACCGATAATCATTGTTATCCTCGTTTCTTTCTGAATCTATTTTACAATGGCTACCTTGTCGCCCTGCTTGATATCGCTGGCATTCGCCTCATCGGTATCAATATGCATCTCTAATGTAAAGCTTTCGTCCACACGAATCTTCACATTTTCAAAGGTAGTTCCACGCTCATTTTCTACTCTTACCTTTACATAATCACCATCACTTACGCCCGCTCTTGCTGCGTCACTGGGTGACATATGAATATGTCTTGCTGCCACAATACAGCCTTCATCCAGATAAATTGCACCCTTAGGTCCTACAATTGCAATAGGTGCAGAACCCTTAGTATCACCGGATTCACGAACAGGTACGTTAATGCCCAGCTTTCTTGCATCTGTATAACTGATTTCCACCTGTGTCGCTTTTCGCGCCGGACCTAAAACTCTTACATTCTCAATGGCGCGAAGCTTCAACCCAACGATAGTACAACACTCTTCACAAGCAAACTGACCGCCCATCAGCTCCTTCTTCTTAGTAAGCTGATGACCTGTGCCGAATAATGTTTCCACATCTGCTTGAGATAAATGAATATGTCTGTTGCTTACTCCTACAGGCACAAGGAAGCCATCTCCCTTTTTCTGCTCTGCCTGCATGGAAGCAATCACTAATTTTGTTAACTGTTCAATTTCAAACTTATCCATGTTAGGTCCACCCTTTTATGTACTCTTTCTAGTACCTGCGGCTTGCTACACGTAAACCGCTCCCGCAAGCCTAAAAACATTCGAAATCCGCCCTATTCGGGGTTCTTTCTCATATTTTTTGTTTCCAAAGTCATGCCACTTTATGCAAGCATCGGTGGCATGACTTTCTGAAACTTAGTTACTATTTGATTTTTGGAAGAATAGCTTCAACGTCGGTATGAGGACGAGGAATAACGTGCTGAGCAACAAGCTCACCAAGTCTTTCAGCGTTCATAGCGCCTGCTTCTACTGCAGACTTAACTGCTCCTACATCTCCACGAACCATAACAGTTACTAAACCGGAACCGATCTTCTCAGTACCTACTAAAGTAACGTTTGCTGATTTACACATAGTATCTGCTGCCTCGATTGCTGCGGTAAGTCCTCTGGTTTCTACCATTCCTAATGCTTCCTGTGCCATAATTTTTTCCTCCTTTTATGAGCTGGTTAAAAATTTACTCTTTATCATTGTACTGCTTTCTGCAGTATCTTCACAATAGTACTTCAGCTTAAAACTCAATACGTTTTGAACTGATTGCCACCTGCTTGCGAATCTCTTCGCTGGGTGATGCGATCACTCCGCTGGATGCTAAGATATGACCGTTTGCTTTTGTAATATGTTCCGCTGCTTCTACTGCTGCTTTTACGTCTGATACATTACCTTCTACAATGATGGTTACCAGTCTGCCTCCCCATTTTCTTTCCCATGTTACCAGGGATACGTCAGCCGCCTTACACATTGCATCTAAGGATTCTACTGCAGCTACCACACCGGATACTTCAATTAAACCGTATGAACTGTTCATAAGTCACTCCTTGGTTTAAGATACTATATTAGTTCTTAGGGAATCCCGGAAGAATTTTCTCAACGTCGGTATGAGGTCTTGGGATTACATGAGTAGCTACTAATTCACCGAGACGCTGTGCAGCGGTAGAGCCGCTTTCTACAGCAGCCTTAACTGCTCCTACATCTCCACGAACCATAACAGTTACTAAACCGGAACCGATTTTCTCAGTACCTACTAAAGTTACCTCAGCAGACTTAGTCATTGCATCTGCAGCCTCGATTGCTGCGGTAAGTCCTCTGGTTTCTACCATTCCTAATGCTTCCTGTGCCATTTTTATTTCCTCACTTTCGTTTCTGTATATTTTTTAGATAGGTTAAGTTCAGACGCGTCATTCGCAAAACCATGCTTTCAGCACTTTCTCGCTGCTTTGCAGCTAATTTTGCTCATGTGCCGACGCTCCGCCCATATTCTGTCAGCTGTACTCATTCATGCAAGCATGACTCGTACATCCGCCAGTCTATGGCTGAACTTAACTGGGATCATATCCGCTGATACCAAGCATCTTCAAGGTATCCTGGGTCGGTCTGGGGATTACGTGGCTTGTTACCACTCCTGTTGTTCTCTCTGCAACTGCCCTTCCCGCTTCTACTGCTGCGGTCACATCCTCTACACTGCCTCTCCACTTGATAGTTACAAGCAGAGGAACCGGTAAAGAATCTGCATTTGCAGGCTTATTCTTATCAAAAGGCTCTAAGGTTACGTTGGCTGCCTTGCATCCCGCATCTCCTGCAATGAATGCACACACCAGACCGTATACCTCTAAAATGCCAACTGCTCTTTCATCCATTTACGTATCTCCTTAATCGGGTAATACAGCAATCTTTAAGCCGGTCATTGCCAAGTTCTTCTTGTATGCTTCGTTAATCTGGCTTAATGGATACTTGTCTGTAATAAGCTCGTTCATCGGAAGACCGATTGCCTTTGCGCTCTTTAAGAAATCAAAGGTAGTCGCATAATCTCTTAAGGTATATACCCAGCTACCTACGGTAGTGATTTCCTTTGCACAAATATCAAAGTGAGGATTAATGGTTGCATCACCACCATTGATGAAGAAACCAAGCTCACAAAGTCCACCACCATTTCTGATGAACTTATAAATGTTAGAGTGACCTGCCGGAGAACCGGTACACTGGAAAGCGAAGTCAGCAAGATGACCATCAAACTTCTGTGTACAAGCCTCAGCCATTGCCTCGATACCGCTGTAATCCTTGAAGTTTAAGCTGTCGCTTGCACCAAGTCTCTTCGCAAAATCAAGACGTCCTGCATTACCATCTACTGCAATAATGTTGTTAATACCCATGGTCTTTAAAATCGCAATACAGATCAAACCGATAGGTCCACATCCCTGTACAACTACTCGGCTGTTAAAACGAAGAATTCCGGTAGTCTTAGCTCTCTCTACAGCATGAATAAGTACTGCACAAGGCTCAATTAAGATTCTGGAATCTAAGTCTAAGTCGCTTACATTGAAGAAAGTAGAACCTCCACGAACTAATATGTAGTCTGCGAACCATCCGTTTAAGTGGATGTCATCATCCGGAAGAAGTCCGTATACATCAGCACCGCCAACGTTCTGCTTATTTAAGTCGAACATGGTAATGTCCGGGTTATCCTTGAAAATCATACAGGTTACAATCTTGTCGCCGAGAGCTACCGGCTTACCTGCACTGTCAACCTTTACATTCTTACCCATCTTTACGATTTCACCGGTTCCTTCATGACCAAGTGCCACAGGGATAAGTCCGAATGGGTCTCTCTTATATTCATGAGCATCTGTACCACAGATACCGCATCCCTCAACCTTTACGAGGATGTCATCATCCCCAACCTCAGGCATTGGGTATTCTTTAATCTCAACCTTCTCAAGAGCGGTAAGCACTGCTACCTTTGCGGTCTTGGGAATGGCTTTATTTCCTGTAGAAGCACTCGCAGATGCGCTGCCTGTAGAAAGGCTTTCCAGCACCTTTTTTACGATTTCTTCTACCTGAGTGGTATTCATCTCCATCGTCAATTCCTCCTCTATAATGCTACAAATTTGTGCTTACACAAATTTGCGAACAAAATCTCTGATTTTGTTTTTTACCTTATACACAAGCTGTCCGACATAGTACAACGTCTGCGCTTTGTGAATGTTGCTGCACTGGTAAGTCCTTCACCGGTACGGCTTGCAATGGTAAAGGTCGGGAATCCTTCGCCGCCAAAACCGAGTGCTGCGTAGCTTGGGCCGTTCTTTACTAAGATTGCGGTATCCATTGCTCTTGCATATGTAGTGATACGATCCACATTCTTAGAATGGATATGTGCTGAATGACGATTACCATGCTCCAGCCATACAGCCTTCTCTACAGCATCTTCGAAATTCTTCGCTCTTACGATACCAAGGATGGGCATCATCAGCTCTTCTGCAATAAGCGGATGCTCCTTCGGACCTTCAAAGATAATACAACGGATATTGTCCGGTACCTCTACTCCTACCATAGAGAGAAGCACCTTGGCACTTCTTCCCACACACTTACGATTTAAAGCGCCCTTTTCGGTAAGAACAGTCTTTACTAATCTATCCTGTACATCCTTAGATGCAAGGTAGCAGCCCTGCTCCTCCACCATGTACTTCATCAGTTGGTCGCAGATAGAATCCACTGCAACAACTTCCTTCTCTGCGATACAAGGAAGGTTATTGTCAAAGGTACATCCGTTTACGATATCCTCTGCTGCCTTTCTGATATCTGCAGTCTCATCCACCAGTGCAGGTGGATTACCCGCGCCTGCACCAATACCACGCTTTCCACTGGAAAGAACTGCAGTTACAACGCCCGGACCACCGGTTGCTACAAGGAGTGGAATATCCTTATGCTTCATCATTACGCTGCTGGAATCTAAGGTTGGCTTTTCCACGGTACAAGCGATGTTGTCCGGTCCGCCTGCTTCCAGAGAAGCTTCATTCAAAAGATTCACTGCAAAGATAGAAGTTTTAATTGCCTGCGGATGAGGGTTAAATACTACCGTATTTCCTCCTGCAAGCATTCCCATGGTATTGCAGAGAACAGTTTCACTAGGGTTGGTGCAAGGAGTAATCGCACCGATCACTCCGAAAGGTCCCATCTCCACCAACGTAAGTCCTCTGTCACCGGACCATGCGGTAGTGGTGATATCCTCGGTCCCCGGAGTCTTCTCCGCAACCAGAAGATGCTTTAAAATCTTGTCACCCACATTACCCATTCCGGTCTCATTCACACCCATTCTTGCCAATGTCTCAGCATTCTCTTTAATCTTCTCACGAATGCGTGTAATGATTTTTTCTCTCTGATCCATGGACATCATGCGCACAACTTTCTGTGCTTCTTTCGCCTTCTCAATGGCGGTATTCATATCAGCGAAAACGCCGTGCATACCGGAGACACTATTCTCCAGCTGCATCTTGGCCATCACTTCGCCGACAATGCTTTTAATCTGGCTTTCTGTTATTTCCATGATAATTTTTCCTCATATATCTTTTTTGCGTATGCCCCTAAATATGTGTCCTGCTCTGCGCTGCCACCGCTGACACCGATGGCTCCCACCATCCTGTCGCTGTTGTAGAGTGGTTCACCACCACCGAAGATAACTACTTTACCCTCGTTGGTGTGCTGGATGCCGTAAAGGCTTCCCCCAGGCGCTGCCAGTTCAGCCAGTTTCCACGTAGGCATCTGAAATGCCACGGAGGTGTAGGTTTTGTTGATAGCGATATCGAAGCTTCCGATATAAGCTCCGTCCATGCAGTGAACTGCAATGGGTCTGCCCTTCTCATCCGATACCGCAATCACAGCCTTCACTCCGATTCTGGCCGCCTCTGCTTCCACTCCTTCAATAAGAAGCTTGGCAGTTTCCAGATTCACACTTTTTACTGGTGCAAGCTCTTTTAGACACTCACGGACAATACGCTCGATGTCCTTTTCTTCCATAGAAAACCTCCTATGGTGAAATTATTTCATTCCTGCGATTACTTTCTTAACGATTTCGGTAATCATAGCTTCATCAATATTGGAGTTTCCACAGCTACAGCTGTCGCCAAAATTGTACTCATAACCAGGCATATTGCTGTAATCTGCGCTGCCGCATCCGCCGCCACAGTTATGGCAGTTCTCACCGCCCTTGTTCAAGCAAACGTTTGCAGGATGCTTACCAGGCATACCGAATTTCTGACGAATCTGATACAACTTCTTGATGTTCTCTTTGTCGAATTCCTTAGGACCGCCAAGCATCTTGGACTTGTATAATAACTCAGCATAGAACTCTACGCTTTCCATCTTGTGGTATGCAGCAAGTAAATCAGTACTCCAAGTTAATGCACCGTGGTTCTCAAGAAGAACTGCATCAAAGTAAGGTAAGTATTTCTCAAGGTTGTCAGGAATCTCCATAGTAGAAGGAGTACCGTACTCAGCGATAGGCACGCATCCTAAAGAAATAACTGCTTCCGGCATGATAGGCTGGGTAAGAGGAATACCTGCGATTGCGAAAGAAGTTGCAAAAGTAGGATGAGCATGAACTACAGCTCCTACATCAGGACGCTTCTCATATACTCTCATGTGCATCTTAATCTCAGAGGAAGGCTTGAAGCCCTTGTTTGCCTGGATTACATTACCCTTTGCATCTACTTTACAGATGTATTCAGGAGTCATGAAGCCCTTTGAAACACCGGTAGGGGTGCAAAGGAATTCATTGTCATTTAACTTTACAGAGATGTTACCATCGTTAGCTGCAACCATGTTACGGTTGTAAATTCTTTTGCCCACTTCACAAATTTGTTTTTTGATTTCCATTTCGTTAATCATAACTTTATTCTCCTCCTTGGAAAAATGAATTTATATTTACTTTTAATTACTAACTATTTATTCCTTTGCTCATCAACCGGCGCTCATTTCATGTCCTGATTCACCGCTTCATCCATGCAAGCATGATTCAACGGTTCATCGGACATGCCCGAACTGTCTTTCAGATATTCCAGGATTTCCGGAACGCCCACGCCCTCTAAGGAATTCACATGGAATATTTTCTTACAGCCTGCAATCTCCAGCCATCTGTCTGCAAGTGGTACGTTGGCTTGGGGCAGGTCGATTTTGGTTACAATCCCGATGCATTCCCGGTTGGCCTGACATGTTACATTGGGTGGAAAAATGGAGTAGGGTTCCACCGCCGATACTAATATTCCCACAATATCCGCTTCGTAGGTATATAAGGCAAGCGCCTTCCCCAATCTGTGGCTCTGAGCATACTCTCCCGGCGTATCAATTACGCTGTCATAGTGGTGCACATATTGTGTCTTGTAGTAACGAATTTCCTCACCCTTAAGTGCCTGGGTAAGTGTGGTCTTCCCCGCCTCACTTCTCCCCATGAGTACCAGCTTTCTCAAGTCTTGGTGATGGGGCAGACAGTGTATCCTAACTTTTCCTGTACATAATCCTGCATGGCCTCTAAGGAAGCCTGCACTTCACTGACGGTTCCTGTAATAATCAGGGAGCCGCTAAATCTATCGACGAAGCCAAGGGTAATTCCGCTGGCCTTCATACCGATATCTGCCATGATAATGGCTGTTTCCGAAGGGGTTACCGTTGTAATACCGATTGCGGCATTGCCGTAATCGATTCGCGGATCGAGTCCCAGCTTCTGGAAAAGTGTGTCATCAGGACTTGCGATGATGTGGGCCAGCGTTACCTGACGGCCCGGTACGCACTCCTGAATGATTCTTTGCATGTTTTCCATATTTCACTTCCTTCATCCTGCCAATGCCCCGCAAACTTTGGGCCTCCGGCACAAATTTGCAACGCAAAATCTTGCATTTATGGATTTTGCGTTTATCCTCCGATTTGGCAGACCAAATCAGATACATTCTCCACTACCTTTTTCAGCATCAGCATGTGGTCATTCTCCGGCGGAAGCGCCTCTCCCATAAGATATGGCCTTCCAAGTCCTTCATACTTATCCTGCCCCAGGCGGTGATAGGGAAGAAGATGTATCTTCTCCACACCGGGAAGCTTATCTGCAAATCTTGCGATGTCTGCGATTTCCTCCGGGGTATCATTAAAGGTAGGGATTACCGGTACACGGATAACCAGCTTGGTCTTGCCGCTTGCCGCAATTTTTCTGGCATTTTCCAACATCAGTTCATTGCTCTTCCCGGTAAATTCTTTATGTTTGTTTGGATTTGTATGTTTGATATCCATGAGATAAGTATCCAAATATTCCAATATCTCATCGACGACCTCATAAGAGGCACATCCCATGCTCTCCATGGCGGTGTTAATGCCCCGCTCCTTTGCCTCCTTTAAAAGCGCCTTTGCAAACGTCGGCTGGCACAAGGATTCTCCACCGGAAAGTGTAAGTCCCCCACCACTTCTGCGGTAGTAACCTCTGTCCTTTTCTACGATTTCCATGACCTCTTCCACCGTCACATCCCTGCCGATGATTTTGGGCTTGCCCTGCACCACCAGGGTTTCGACATCGTAGCTTTGAGATTCCGGATTACAACACCACCTGCACCGAAGGACACAGCCTTTCAGGAAAACGATGGTCCGAATTCCTGTACCGTCGTGTATGGAATATCTCTGAATATCAAAGATTCGTCCTTTTGTCTTTAAATCTGTCTCAGCCATAACAACACCTCTTAGAAGCCCTGCTCGGTTCTACGGATAATGTCATCTTGCAAGCTCTTAGAAAGTGTGGTAAACAGTGCGCTGTAGCCTGCCACACGTACCACCAGATGCTTGTAGTTCTCCGGATGCGCCTGTGCATCCAAAAGCGTCTCTCTGGAAACTACATTGAACTGCACATGGCTACCTTTTCTATCAAAATAAGCACGAATCAGATTTACAAAATTATCTAGTCCCGCCGCACCGCTTAAGGCTGACGGATGGAACTTCTGGTTAAACAGCGTTCCGTTGGATGCAATACCGTGATCCAAGGTTGCAACCGAATTGGCTGCCGCTGTAGGACCGTTTACATCCTTTCCCGCAGAAGGTGATACACCATCTGCCACCGGCACACCTGCCAGTCGTCCGTCCGGTGTAGCTCCTGTCTGTGCTCCTAAAGGAACATTGGCCGATACCGGATAAAGCCCTGCCTGATACTGACCTCCTCTGGGATTTTTGTATCTCAGCATAGGTTTTGTATATGTGTAAGCAACCTCTCGTGCAAAGCTGTCCACCTCTTCAATATCGTTACCGAATTTCGGAATTTCTTCAATCATGGCGAGAATCTCATCAAATCGCTTTCTGTCCTCAGCAGTAACCGCTTCTTTAATCACTGCTTCCGAAGCTCTTGCAAGCACCTCCGGCGTAGGTATCTGACCCGCTTTTGTCATCTCATTTGCCAGATTACCCGCCACCTGAGACACCACTAGGGAATTTATCTCCTTACCGTAGTTAAATAACAGTGCCTTCTTAAGCTCTGCCATAGACACCTTCTTTTCATCAAATACCAGTGTCTTCACTGTGTATAAGGAATCTGCCACGTTTGCAATACCAAAGCCCTGAGGTCCGGTAAAGTTATATACGCAGCCGCCCTGCTCGCAAGTCTTTCCTCTGGCGATACAGTCATCCACCATACTTGCCAGATACGGAAGGGGTGCTCTGTCCGCATGGGCCTGGTCGATGGCGTTATCTGCATTTACAAGCAGCTCAATGAAGTATTCCATCTGTTCTTTATAAGCATCGAAAAATTCTTCAAAGCTTGTCATCTCTTCTACAGCCTTTGTCTTTGGTCCAAGCTGAACTCCCTTATCCACACCGCTGGAGAATACCAGCTCCAAAGGTCTGCACATATTGAAGAACGCTGCATCGTGCCAGCCATTGGTCTTCCCCGCCTTTTGAGGCTCTACGCAACCAATGATATTGTAGGTTCTGGCATCCTCTAAGCTAAGTCCCATGCTCATCAGGGACGGAATAATTACTTCATCATTGTAATACGCCGGAAGTCCGATACCGGTTCTGGTCAGCTCTGCCGCACGTACCAAAAGTTCATGTGGTGTACCATTCCACACTCTGATGGAAAGGGACGGCATGGGCAAAAATACGTGAGCCGATGCATCGATACACATGAACGACAAGTCGTTTGTCACATCTCTTCCCGCCTCGTCCTGTCCGCCTACAATCAAGTTCTGGAATAGGCTGTAGCCTGCAAATCCTTTTGCGCTGTCCGCATCTCTTACTTTATTTAAATCGTTGAGCTTTACCCAGATACAATCAATCAATTCCTGAGCAAACTCCCTGGTAAGTGTTCCATTCTCCAAATCCTTCTTATAATAAGGATACATATATTGATCAAATCGTCCCGGTGAAATGGAATGACCGGAGGATTCTACCTGCAAAAGCTGCTGCACAAACCAAAAACTCTGACACGCTTCATAGAAGGTCGTTGCTCCTTTGGCAGGCACATTACGGCAATTGGAAGCAATCTGTAAAAGCTCTACCCTTCTGGCTGCATCCATACAGCCTGCTGCTTCCTTCTCTGCCAGCTCTGCATAGCGGCCAGCATAATCAATCACTGCCTGACAGCTGATAATTACAGCCTCCAGGAAGGTCTTTCTGGTAGCATAATCTCCGTCGCCCGGCTTACACTTAAGGAGCTCTGCCCCCGCTTCCTTCATAATGCCTTCATAACCGATGGCAAGCACCTTCTCATACTGCACCGTCACATGTCCCACACCATTGTAGAAGTAATTACCCGGCGTAAAGATATTATGCTCCATGGCCAGTTTTGTCTCCGGTGCCATGTACTCTGTAGCAAGCTCACTGGTAGTTCTTCCCTTCCAGTACGCATTTGCTTCCTTTAACTCCTTCTTGGTATGGTCAGCAATGTAAAACGGATCTGCCTCTCTGGTTGCTACCGTCTCAAACTCTGCCTCCAGCCAATCATAGGAGAACTCCGGGAATGTCTGGCATCCCCGGGGAGCTATGGTGGAACTTCCCACAATAAGTTCATTCTCGCGAATGATAATCGGTATATTCTTCAAAATGTGTGCAAAGGAAAGTGCCTTACGCATCAGTAGCGGCTTTCCTTCCGTCTGCTGAAAGCTCTCCGTCAAAAGTCTTGCTCTTGCACTCTCTATTTCCGGCATTTTTGCATACAAGTCTTCAACTAATTTTGTAATACGTTCTGTCTTCGGAACCTTTGTACTATTGTATCTCATCAAAATCCCTCACCCAACATGATTTTGTGGCATTTTGTTGCTAATCTTTCTATATTATATGACCGTTTGTGTGGCTTTGTCAATATGGCATATGTTGTTTTTTGTGGGATTGTAAGCCCTTTCATTTCGTTAAAGTGCTGAAGTTACACATGTTTTTCCTACACTTTGGACAATAAGAAGAGCCTGCTACAAAAATGTAGCAGACTCTTTATTCACTCGATATTTTCTTGGTGTCACTCCAAATCGTTTCTGGAATATCCGATGAAAGTAACTCATATTTTCATAGCCAACCGCCAGCCCGATGTCCAACACAGACATACCGGTATGCTCCAACAGATAGGCCGCCTGATTCAAACGCTTTTCCTGCAGCAGATCTGTATAATTCTTACCGGTCAACTTTTTAATCTCCCGGGAAAGCCAATACACATCGTAATGCAGAAGCTCCGCCAACGCAGAAAACTCACCATCACGATAATGTTCTTCTATATAAGTAAGAACATCCATCATAAGACGCTGCTGCAGATTCCCCTCCGCCGTCTCCATGCGCTCACCGTGATTTAAAAGTTGCAAAAACAAAAGCCCCATAGTCACCTGATTAATACTGCGCTTATTAGGCTGCTTGTTCCGGATCGTCCAAATCAGATTTTCCAAAAGATTGCGCACAGGTAAGATATCTCCCACCTTAAAATGAAGATAGCCCGAAGCCTGATTCTTTCCGGTCAGACAATCTACCACGAAATCCCTAAGCAGGTTCTGCTCCTCTTCCATCAACTTCAAAGTGTAATCAAAGAACTCCGGTAAAATAATGAAATTTACCGCAATATCACCTTCCCCTGCAGGATATATCTCCTGCACTGCTTGCTGATTCAAAAACAAAAGCTCGCCTTCATGAAGATATACATCATGTCCATCGATCACATGATGAGTACTCCCTGCACACATATAGATTACTTCTATATAATTATGGGTATGAGCAGGGAAATGTACAAACCGGGTATGAGGCCGCACCTGAATCAGTTTTCCCGCATCCAGAAGCCTTGCTGCATCCACCACATTGCTTTCCGCGGACATATAAATCCCCTTCTCAATCTCGGTAATGCCCGACAATATGCGCTGCTCCTCCGGTGTAATCTCCCTAAGTTCATCCAAAAGCTCTTTGGTCATACTTTATTAATCCAAATGGAACACATTCTGCAAATCAATACTTACAGGACTGTTATCCGGATTGGTCTCCATGATATCTGCCATGAAATCCCACCATTTACGGTTGATTGCAGTATCAGCACCCTTCGCCCACAATTCCTCGTCTTCAATTTCAATATAACCGAATAAAGTCAAGGTCTCCTTATCCAAGAAGATGGTGTAATTCTTTCCGCCATGCTCATGAATCATATCTGCCATCTCCGGCCATAATTCGTTGTGTCTTTTTTCATACTCTGCTTCCATTCCAGGATAGAGTTTCATCTTAAATCCCTTAATCATTCCAATACCTCCAATATAACTTTCTAGTTTCTTCTTTATTGTAGCATAAAGTTTTCCATATTTACAGTCTGCAAAATACTCCTTCTGTGCATTTTCGACCATCTAATTATTATCTGCTACAAGGCGTCTCACCCAAACTTTTCTTTTCACCAGAATAAAGCCGATAACACACTTAATCCAGTCCATCGACTGGCACACAAAATAAAGTAACACCGATGTCAGCGGTGAATATCTGCTGAGCACATACGCAACCGGAATACATCCTACCCATACAAAGAAGCTGTCAAAGAGGAAGGTAACTACCGTCTTTCCTCCCGAACGCAGGGTGAAATATGTAGCATGGGTAAATCCGTATAGTGGCATACAAATCGCTGACACTCTGATAAAGTTGGTTGCCAGTCCCTTTACCTCCGGAGTGGTATTGTACACCATAGGAAAGAGAGGTGCACATAAAAAGAGCAGGCCGCCCATACCGAAACAGGACATTACCGTAAAAGCAATCAGCTTATTGTCCGTATCTACCGCCTCTTCCATCTTACCTGCTCCCAGAAGCTGGCCCACCACAATGGACACCGCACTTCCCAGCGCAATAAATACAACATTAAACAGATTTGAAATCGTATTATTTATGTTTAGTGCAGCCACCGTATTCAGCCCCTTTACCGAATAGCACTGAGACAGCATTGCCATACCGGCAGACCACAAAATCTCGTTGGCCATCAGAGGAAAGCCTTTCTTAACAATCTGACCTACCAACCCCATAGGAATCCGTAAGCTCCTATAAGCATCCTCAATAAAATACATCTTCTCCGAATGTCTATGAGTCCAAACGATCACCACTGCCGCCTGCGCATATCTGGAAATCACAGTAGCTATGGCCGCACCCGCTACACCAAGCTTCGGGAATCCCAAAAGTCCGAAAATCAGCACCAGATTCAGCACAAAATTTACTCCCACCGCCAGAATACCGGCTACCATTGGAATCATTGTCTCGCCGCTCTCTCTAAGGGAACTGGTGTATATCTGCTCTACACCAAAGGGCAACAGACCAAAAAGCATCACCAGCAAATACTGCTTCGCATAATGAAGCGTTGCCTCTATAGCTACAGTGTCACCTTCTCCCTGAAGATAAAGGCCTATCAAACATTCCCCCATAAAAAGGAAAATCAATACCCCGAGAACAACAATCAACGTACAGATAATCACCTTAAACCGGAAGGTATTACGCATTCCTTCCTTATCTCCACTACCATAAAACTGCGCCCCGAAAATTCCCGGGCCGGAAATCGCTCCAAAAATACTTAAGTTGAATACCATTAAAAGCTGGTTTACAATCGCCACGCCGGTCATCTGCTCCGTGCCCACGCTTCCCACCATAATGTTATCCAGCAGTCCCACAAAGTTGGTGATTCCGTTCTGAATCATGATAGGCACCGCCACTGTCAGTACCATTTTATAAAATCTCTTATCTCCGATAAATTTACTCAAAAATTTCTTCAAGCTTGTACTCCTGCCCTTTTTCTCTTATACTAATGTCAATGTGTGTAACTATTCAGAGCCATGCGAATTTGTGAAATAAAGACCTTGTAAGCTTGCTTACAAAGGGCTGTTTTCATAAATTCATATGGCGAAGTAACCACATGAGCAAAAGCAAAGTGCTGAAAGCACGATTTTGCGAATGGGGTTCTGAATAGTTACCAGTGTGTAATAGTATACCGAAAGAATCATAGTTTTGCAACGGAGGCTCTATGGCAGTTATCAAAAATGTTCAGGAAAAATATATGAAAGCCGCTCTTAAGCAGGCAGAGAAGGCATTGGCACTGGGAGAAGTTCCCATCGGCTGCGTCATTGTCCATGAAGGGAAAATTATCGGCAGAGGATACAACCGCCGCAATACAGATAAAAATACACTGGCCCATGCGGAGATTACCGCCATCAACAAGGCCAGTAAGAAAATCGGTGACTGGCGGCTGGAGGAATGCACATTATACGTAACCTTAGAGCCATGCCAGATGTGTGCCGGGGCAATCGTACAGGCAAGAGTTACAGAAGTGGTTATGGGCTGCATGAACCCTAAAGCGGGCTGCGGCGGCTCCATCCTAAATATTCTGGAGATGCCGGAGTTTAATCACCAAGTACAGGTCACCCGTGGCATCTTAGAGACAGAGTGCAGTGATATCCTGAAAACCTTTTTCGCTCAACTTCGTATTCGCAACAAAGAAGAAAAAGAAGCTCGAAAAGCTGCAGCTCTTGCGGCGGAAAGCAAGGAAATGCAATGATTTAAGGTTGACAAACCGTTATGCACAAGTTAAACTATAAAAGCCGTACATTGTCTGGGTCACTGGACATGGCGTTGAAGTTTGGTCTCGCGCAATGGAAATCTACGAACCGTGTCAGGTCGGGAACGAAGCAGCACTAAGTGGAACCTTTCATGTGCCGTGAGGGTGCCGGATGGAGCCATGTCTATACCCGCCTTGTGCGGTTTTTGTATTTTATTCCGGTAAGATCAGGCGGCATCCCTATAGTTCTCGGTTCTGCATTTTACTATGGCAAAGGCTTTACTCCGGAATAGTATGTCTTATGAAGACGCGCTCTCGCTCCGTGAAAAGCGTAGCGGTACTAGGCTCGAAAATACCTCGCCAAGTGCCGACGTTTTTCAAGGGTCTCCATAAGACATACTATCCCTTCACAAAGCCCTTACCATAATAAAATGCTCATACATATCACAAGAATGCCGTCTGCCCTTACCTACACACTCTTACAAATCACAGGCGGTATAGACATGTTAAGTAGTTGTGAATTATGTCCCAGAAATTGTAAAGTAAATAGAGAAGCCGGGCGGCTCGGTTATTGTAGAATGCCCGGGAAGATTTATGCTGCACGAGCGGCACTACATAAGTGGGAGGAGCCCTGTATCTCCGGCGAGACCGGTTCCGGCACCGTGTTCTTCAGCGGATGCAACCTTCGCTGCGTATTTTGTCAAAACCACGACATTGCCATAGGCGACGTAGGTATGGAGATTACTTCGGAAAGACTTTCCGAGATTTATCTGGAATTACAAGAAAAAGGCGCAGCCAATATTAATCTGGTTACGCCTACTCACTATATCCCTCAGATTGCTGACAGCCTGGTCCGAGCCAAGGCCGCGGGATTATCTATCCCCATCGTGTATAACACCGGTGGGTACGAAAAGGTAGAGTCTCTAAAAATGCTGGAGGGCCTCATTGATATCTACCTTCCGGACTGTAAATATTTTAGCTCCGAGCTTTCTTCAAAGTATTCTCATGCTCCGGATTATTTTGAGGTGAATAAAGCAGCACTTGCTGAGATGTTCCGACAAGTGGGCTCTGCCACCTTTCACCCGGATACCGGCATGATGACAAAGGGTATGATTATTCGTCATCTTTGTCTCCCCGGTCAGGCAAAAGACACCAAGAAGATCATCCATTATCTTTTTGATACCTTTGGAAATAACGTGTATTTCAGCATCATGAGTCAGTACACCCCTCTTCCCCATGTTGCCCACATTCCGGAATTGAACCGTAAGGTTAGCCCCGAAGAATATGAGCGAATCATCAACTATTGTATCCGATTAGGGGTAGAGAATGCCTTTATTCAGGAAGGTGATGTTGCAGAGGCCAGCTTCATTCCCTCCTTTACCTATGAGGGGCTAACGAAACTATAGTACAGATTCACTAATACCAATCTAAGAAGAGGAGACAAGTAACCAAATAAAACGACTTGCCACTGCATCGGAGTTTATTTGGGTTATTTGTGCCCTCTTCACAGCTTATTAGATAGTCACTTCTGTCATATAATAGCCAAAGTCCCCTTCCTTAGCAGGCTCCACTGCGCCCTCAAAGCTTTCGAAGCCATAGAGCACCGCCACCTGCTTTTCTTTCTCATAGAAGTTTCCCGGAACACCGATGTAGTATTTCACCGGTGTTTTTTCTTTTCTCCATAAAATGATATGGTCGTAATTGTAATACCCATGCAGCAAAAAGCTGTTTTCCACAAGAGAATACTTCTTCTCCGATACCAGCACCATATCCTTCAAATCCAGCTTTATGTAATCCCTAAAATCCTGAAAAGGCTTTATGTGAGGATAGGCCTTACATATCTGCTTCCACTTACGATTCTCTACTTTTTCCTTGGTGCCATCCGTTCCCTCTATTTGTTCTTTTTCCGCACTCTCCTTATTCTCTGCGCTTTCCAGCTGCGGTTGCACCATTTTCGGTTTAGGCTCCTCTCTTTCTTTTTCGATAACTACCGTCTTAACTTCCTCCTCCATGACATTTTCCCTAATGATTGGCTCCTCCCGGTATAACTTATCTTTCTCCTGAGAGTCCAATGAGCACCCGCCATGTAGAAGTACCCGAAAGGAAAGCCCGGCTAATTCTGCCTCCTTTTCCCAGCCACAGGTAATCGTACCGCTCCCCTTACGCAAATCAATCTGTTCCCTACTAATTATTGTCTGCCCATGCAAAACTTCCAGCTCTTTCCCCCCATCAAATATGGTTGATATGCCGGATAAACGCACCTCCGCCTTTTGGATGCCTCCGCTTTCCAGCACCTTTATGTAACCCGCATTCCCCTTTTTCTCATCACCCTCATAGAAATTCATATAAAATATTTTTCGATTATAGCTCATAAAAAAATCCCCCTAATACATTGTATTAGGGGGTTGTCCATTTTATGACTAGTAATCCAGTCCATCCAAATATTTCATATAATTCATGACCATCATGGCAATCTTGAAGGTAAGAGCATCATCAAAATT
This sequence comes from Lachnospiraceae bacterium, assembly GCA_017467845.1. GTDB lineage: Bacteria > Bacillota > Clostridia > Lachnospirales > Lachnospiraceae > Acetatifactor. The sequence goes on from JAFUKH010000062.1 coordinate 22,217, forward strand.
ACGTAAATCAAGTCCTGTACTCTTCTGAATCTTCTCAATGCGGTACACTAATGTATTTCTGTGCACAAAAAGCTGTCTGGAAGTCTCCGACACATTCAAGCTGTTCTCAAAGAACTTGTTGATGGTACTTAGTGTTTCATCATCCAATTCTAATGGCACATTGCCACCAAACACCTCTTCCACAAAGATTCTGCATAAATTTATCGGAAGCTGATAAATCAAGCGTCCGATGCCAAGGGTACTGTAGGCCACGATATCCTTCTCTGCATAGAAAATCTTACCTACATCCAATGCCATCTTCGCTTCCTTATAGGACTTAGACACATCCTTAAGCTCTTGGATTACTGTACCGAAAGATACCCTTACATTCAACATGGCTTCCGCATTCATCATGCCTACGATGGTATCTGCCACAGCCATCAGACTTTCGTAAGAATAATCTTCCTGCGCAAAGGATTTAATCAAAATCACACAACTCTCATCCACCGCAGTTATGTAGTCTCCCGCTTGACTGGAGAACATTCCCTTCAAAAGCTCAGTTACCAGACCATCCTTCTCCAGCTTAGTTTCCACCAGATATACTGCACGAGGCACCGTCACCTCCACATGAAGCTTCTTCGCACGATTATAGATATCCACCAGAAGTAAATTATCCATAATGAGGTTCTGAAAAAAGTTATTTCTGTCAAAACGTTCCTTATAAGCAATTGCAAGATTCTGAATCTGGGACACAGCAATCTTTCCTACCATATAGATATCATTACCTACACCTTTAGCCACCAGAATATATAAAAGTTCACCTTCATCCCAGATTTTTAATAAGTGATAAGCTCCAATCACCTGACTATCCGCAGGAGAATCTCCAAAGCCACTTACCAAATTAGTATTTAAATCGGACATATCTGCAGTAGAAGCAATAACATTACCATTTAAATCATACACACACAAATCTACTTTGGTAATTGCCTTTAATTCATCAATACTTGTCTGAATTACCTGACTCGTAATCATTCATATCCTCCTTAAAAAAGCAAGGGTGCTGTAAACAGCACCCTTCAGAAAAATCTTATTAGTGAGTGATAATCTGCTCGGTCTCTTTGTCGAATACGTGGATCTTCTCAACATCAAGAGCAAACTTAACAACATCACCAGGTCTAGCAGTTGTTCTAGAATCAACTCTAGCAGTCATAGGGAAGGTGTCAAGATCGAAGTATAAGTAAACTTCTGCACCAAGTAACTCGTATACTCTGATAGTAGACTCGAATACGCTCTGAGGAGAGGTCTCGATGAACATTTCAGAATCATATACATCTTCAGGACGGATACCGAAGGTAACAACCTTTCCATCATAACCACCGTCAATAACCTTCTTAGATTTTGCAGGAGGAAGAGGAATGCTGTGACCAGCGATCTCTAAACTAGCAACATCACCGTTAACCTTAACAGTTGCATCAAGGAAGTTCATCTGAGGAGATCCCATGAATCCTGCAACGAATAAGTTCTGTGGCTTCTCATATAAGTTCTGAGGAGTATCTACCTGCTGGATAACACCATCTTTCATAACTACGATTCTGGTACCAAGAGTCATAGCCTCGGTCTGGTCATGAGTAACGTAGATGATAGTGGTTCCTAATTTCTGATGTAACTTAGCGATCTCGATACGCATCTGTACACGTAACTTAGCATCAAGGTTTGAAAGAGGCTCATCCATAAGGAATACCTTAGGATTACGAACGATAGCACGACCCATAGCTACACGCTGTCTCTGACCACCTGATAAAGCCTTAGGCTTTCTGTCAAGAAGTGGAGTTAAGTCAAGAATCTTTGCTGCTTCCTTAACCATCTTATCGATCTGATCCTTGGGAACCTTTCTTAATTTCAAACCAAATGCCATAT